>JAPHUU010000267.1 GCA_026193555.1 Rhodanobacter sp. | reverse complement strand
CGGCGCACTGGCCAAGTACGCGCGCCTGGTCGGCTCCGCCTCCGACGGCGCCACCACCCATCCCGATACCGCTGTCCAGACAGTTGCACACCTACCTACCCCCATCGAGCAAGGAGTTACCGCATGAGCACCGACAGTCACCCCAACCCCCTCGCCAAGGCCCGCATCGCCGTACTCGGCTACGGCAGCCAGGGCCGCGCCCACGCACTGAACCTGCGCGACTCCGGTCTCGACGTGGTGGTCGGCCTGCGCCCGAACGGCCCGACCTGGCACAAGGCACTGGCCGACGGCCTGCAGGTGGTCGAACCGGCCGAGGCCGTGCGCGGCGCCGACCTGGTCGCCGTGCTGACCCCGGACATGGTGCAGCCCACGCTGTACAAGGAGTCGATCGAACCGAACATCAAGCCCGGCGCGGCGCTGCTGTTCGCGCACGGCTTCAACGTGCATTTCGGCCAGATCGTGCCGCGGGCGGACATCGACGTGATCCTGGTCGCGCCCAAGGGTCCCGGCGCGCTGGTGCGCAGCGAGTACGAACGCGGTCGCGGCGTGCCGTGCATCTGGGCGGTGCACCAGGACGTCAGCGGCCAGGCCGAGGCGAAGACCAAGGGCTATGCCGACGGCATCGGCGGCGGCCGCGCGATGATCATCAAGACCGACTTCAAGGAAGAGACCGAGACCGACCTGTTCGGCGAGCAGGCGGTGCTCTGCGGCGGCGCCAGCGAGCTGGTGATTGCGGGCTTCGAGACCCTGGTCGAGGCCGGCTACCAGCCCGAGATCGCCTATTACGAGGTGATGCACGAGCTGAAGCTGATCGTCGACCTGTTCTACGAGGGCGGCCTGACCAAGATGCTGCAGTTCGTCTCCGAGACCGCGCAGTACGGCGACTACGTCAGTGGCCCGCGGGTGATCGACGCTGGCGTGAAGGCGCGCATGAAGGATGTGCTGCGTGACATCCAGGACGGCACCTTCGCGCGCAACTGGACGGCTGAATACAAGGCCGGCCTGCCGAACTACAAGCGCCTGAAGCAGACCGATCTCGACCATCCGATCGAGCAGGTCGGCGCCAAGCTGCGCGCGCGCATGCCCTGGCTGCAGCCGAATCCGGCCGAAGCGGCCGCCGCTCCGCTGAAAAAAGTGGGCTGATGCGCCCGCTCCCCCGCCTGCGCGCAGGCGGGGGAGCCATGCATCCCACCGTTGAGGAAATGTTGCCCGTGAATGCACAACCCCTGAAAACCGAAGCCGCCCGTCACCCGCTGGCCAACCAATCGATGAGCGGCGCCGACCTGATCGTGCAGGTGCTGGCCGACGAGCATGCCGGGGTGCTGTTCGGCTATTCCGGCGGCGCGATCCTGCCGGTGTACGACGCGCTGTTCCGCTACAACGCCGAACATCCGAACGCCGACGGCAGCGAGCCGATGCCGCTGATCGTGCCGGCCAACGAGCAGGGCGCCGGCTTCATGGCCAGTGGCTACGCCCGCGCCTCGGGCAAGGTCGGTGTGGCGGTGGTCACCTCCGGCCCCGGTGCCACCAACATGGTCACCCCGGTACGCGATGCGATGGCCGACTCGACCCCGCTGGTGGTCATCTGCGGCCAGGTAGCGACGACGTCGCTCGGCAGCGATGCGTTCCAGGAGGCCCCAGTCAGCAACATCATGGGTGCCTGCGCCAAGCACGTATTCCTGGTTACCGAGGCCGACACGCTGGAGGCGACCCTGCGCAGCGCATTCGAGATCGCCCGCAGCGGCCGCCCCGGACCGGTGGTGGTCGACATTCCCAAGAACGTGCAGAACACCACCGTGCGCTTCGACGGCAACAGCCATCTGCCGCTGTACGGCTACCGTGCCCGCCTGCGCGCGGTGCAGGACGCGCAGCTGGAGGACGCCGAATGCGCCGCCTTCTTCACCGCGCTGGCGGCGGCTCGACGACCGCTGATCTACGCCGGCGGTGGCGTGATTGCCGCCGGGGCCGCGCCGGCGCTGCGCGCCTTCGTCGACGCGTTCGGCCTGCCCGTGACCACCACCCTGATGGGTCTTGGCGCGCTGGACACCACCGACCCGCTGGCGCTGCACATGCTGGGCATGCACGGCACCGCGTTTGCCAACTACGCGGTGGAGGACTGTGACTTCGTGCTGACCCTCGGTGCGCGCTTCGACGATCGCGTGGCCGGCGTGCCGGACAAGTTCGCGCCGGCCGCGAAATTCATTGCCCAGATCGACATCGACCCGGCCGAGATCGGCAAGGTGAAGACGGTGCACTGGCACCACATCGGTCCGCTGGAGCGCAGCCTGCAACGACTGACCCAATACGGCATGGCCCACAACCTGCAGCAGCAGCGTCCGGCCTGGCACGCCCACATCGCCGAACTCAAGCGCGCGCATGCGATGAACTTCGACCGCGACAATGCGTTGATCCAGCCGCACGCGGTGATCGAGGCGATCAACCGGCATACCGACGGCCGCGCGATCATCAGCACCGGTGTCGGCCAGCACCAGATGTGGGCGGCGCAGTATTTCGACTTCCGCGCGCCGCGCCACTGGCTCACCTCCGGCTCGATGGGCACGATGGGCTTCGGCCTGCCGGCCGCGGTAGGCGCGCAGTTCGCGCGACCCGACGCACTGGTGATCGACATCGACGGCGACGCCAGCATCCGCATGAACCTGGGCGAGATGGAGACCGTCACCACCTACAACCTGCCAGTCAAGGTCGTGGTGCTCAACAACTGCGGCGACGGCATGGTGCGGCAGTGGCAGAAGCTGTTCTTCAAGGGCCGCTTCGCCGCCTCCGACAAGAGCCTGCATCGCAAGGACTTCGTCAAGGCCGCGGAGGCGGACGGCTTTGCGTGGGCACGGCGGCTGGAACAGAACAGTGAACTGGCCGAAACCATCGCCGAATTTCTCGCCTTCGACGGCCCGGCCTTTCTCGAGGTGATGATCGATCCCGATGCCGGCGTCTATCCGATGGTCGGTCCCGGCGCCACCTATGCCCAGATGATCACCGGCGATTTCATTGCGGCGCGCAGTGCGTCCGCGGCACCGGGCGATCCCGCCAACGACATGTTCTGAGCGGGCCTCGCATCGCCAGACTTGCTGGCACGACGCGCGACCGAAGCACGAGGTTTCCATGAAACATACGATCTCCATCCTGCTGCAGAACGAATCCGGCGCCCTGGCCCGGGTGGCCGGGCTGTTTGCGGCCCGCCACGTCAATATCGACGCACTGACCGTGGTGGCCACCTCCGATTCATCGATCTCGCAGCTGACCGTGGTGCTGCAGGGCAGTGACGCCGTACTTGAACAGATCCTGCGGCAGACCCGCAAGCTGATCGATGTGCTCGATGTGCGCAAGCTGTCGCTGGTCGACAACGGGCTGATCGACCGGCTGGTGCTGGCCAGCCCTCCATGAACGCACGGATCGCGGCCGCCCCGCCGCCATCTGAGGAACGGGCAGCAGCGACCGATCACGAGCTGCTGCACCGGGCGCTGAGCGCACGGGTCTACGACGTGGCGATCGAGAGTGCGCTGCAACCGGCGACGCTGCTGTCGACCCGCCTGGATCGACCGGTGCTGCTGAAGCGCGAGGATCAGCAACCGGTGTTCTCGTTCAAGCTGCGCGGTGCCTACAACCGGATGGTGCAGCTGGATGCGGCGCAGCGTGCGCACGGCGTTATCGCCGCCTCGGCCGGCAACCATGCCCAGGGTGTGGCGCTGGCAGCGGCAAGGCTGGGCATCCAGGCGACCATCGTGATGCCGGTGACGGCGCCGCAGCTGAAGGTCGATGCGGTGCACCGGCTCGGCGGCAGCGCGGTCCACGTGGTGCTCAGCGGCGACTCCTACAGTGACGCCCAGGCCGCCGCGGCTCGACTGCAGGCCGAGCAGGGCGGCACCTTCGTGCATCCGTTCGACGATGTGGATGTGATCGCCGGGCAGGCCACGATCGGCCTGGAAATCCTGCGCCAGCACCCCGGTCCATTGCACGCGGTGTTCGTGCCGGTCGGCGGCGGCGGCCTGCTGGCCGGTGTGGCCGCCTGCATCAAGGCCCAGCGGCCCGAGGTGCGGGTGATCGGCGTGCAGATGGTCGATTCGGATGCGATGGCGCGCTCGCTGGAAGCCGGCGAGCGGGTCGTGCTGGACGAAGTCGGCCTGTTCGCCGACGGCACCGCGGTCAAGCGGGTCGGCGCGCTCACCTTCGCACTGTGCCAGCGGCACGTGGACGCGATGCTGCGGGTGGACACCGACGCGGTGTGTGCCGCCATCGCCGACGTCCATGCGGAGACCCGATGCGTACCGGAGCCCTCCGGCGCACTGGCGCTGGCCGGGCTCAAGCAGTACGCCGCGGCCCATCCCGCCTGCGATGGCGCGCTGGTGGCGATCGTCTCCGGCGCCAACATGAATTTCGACCGCCTGCGCTTCGTCGCCGAGCGCGCCGAGGTCGGTGAACAGCGCGAGGCGGTGTTCGCGGTGACCATACCGGAGGAACGCGGCAGCTTCCGCCGCTTCTGCGCGGCACTGGATCAACGCAGCATCACCGAGTTCAACTACCGCATCGGCGACAGCGCCGCGGCACACATCTTTGTCGGCGTGCAGATCGCCAGCCGCAGCGATCGCGAGGCCCTGCTCGATACCCTGCGCATGCAGGACTTCGGCGTACTCGACCTGACCGACGACGAACTGGCCAAGCTGCACCTTCGCCACATGATCGGTGGCCGCTCACCATTGGCCCAGCATGAGCTGTTGTACCGCTTTGAATTCCCCGAGCGCCCCGGGGCGCTGGTCCGCTTCCTCGGCCACATGCATCCGGACTGGAACATCAGCCTGTTCCACTACCGCAGCCATGGCGCCGACTACGGTCGCATCCTGGTCGGCATCCAGGTACCGCCGCACGAGCGCGGACTGTTCCAGGGTTTTCTCGATACGCTCGGTTATCCGCATTGCGACGAAAGCGAGCACCCGGCCTACCGGCTGCTGCTGCAGGGCTGAGAACTCAGAACAGGTCGATGCTGCCGACCGGAACGGCCTGACCAAGCAACCCCCGGACGGCCAGGCTTTCATAGCCGTGGGTGCAGTCGCGACCGTTTTCCTTGGCGAAATACAGCGCCTTGTCCGCCCGATCCAGCACCGTCTGCTGATAGTCGGATTTGCCAAAACTCGCGAAGCCGATGCTGACCGAGACGTGCATGGCCTGCGGAAAGACATGCGTAGTGACACGGCGCCGGAAGCGCTCCAGCGCCGTGCGCACGGTCGGTTCGTCGTCCGCGTTGAGCAGGATCACGAATTCCTCGCCACCGAAGCGGAACAGCACATCGTCGTGACGGAAGCAGGCGCGCATCTGCTGCGCCAGCAGCAGGATCACCTCGTCGCCGTAGACATGCCCGAACCGATCATTGATGTGCTTGAAGTGGTCGATGTCCATGATCGCCAGCCATATCTGGCCCGGTCCGCGCCGACTGCGGCGCTCGATCGACGCATTCGACTGCGCTGGCGCATCGACCTGGTGCAGCAGACGCTGCAGATGCCGCTCGAACGTACGCCGGTTGTACAGGCCGGTCAGCTTGTCGCGCTCGCTCTCGTTGAGCAGATCGGTGTAATTGGCGTAGATCCGCGCAAAGCCGTCCACCAACGGGCGGCTTGAGCTCTCGGGAACGTCGCTGTCCAGCTGCAGCGCGCCGAGCACGCGGCCCTCGCAGACGATCGGCACCAGCAGACCGGCGCCGTCTTCGGCGGACGGCAGCTGGGCCTCCGTTCGATCCATGCACCGCCACAGCGACACCAGCGCCGGATCGCCCGGTTCCGGCTCGGTCACCCAAACCCTGTAGCTCCCGCTCTCGTCGCTGGCGCAATGGACGATGCTTTGCAGCTGCGCACCATGACTTTCCGGCGTGCGCTTGGCCAGTGACACACTGCGCGCCGAGGTCAACTCGGCCAGCGACAGCACCAGGCTGTGATCGAGCGCGTCGATGTCCCGATGATGGGTGAACGCCGCCACGGAATCGAGCAGACGCACATGAGCCTGCATTCCGACCAGCTTCGACGGCGGCACGGCGCTTGCGGGAGACACCACCGTTGCCGGCGCGTCGCTGACGACGTGCGGCGACGGCTCGGACTCCTGCTTGCTCATCGCGTATTCAACCATGGTGGTCCCGGGAGCGCGCTCCCGATCGAGAGCGCCTGATTGGCTTATCGGCGACCGCCTGGATTGCTTGAGCCGGCCCCTGCCCACGGCCGACATGGCCTCACGCTACACTCCCGCCATGGCTCCCCCTCGCAAACGCCAGCCACGCAAGGCAGCGCCCACGCCGGCCCATCGTCCGCGCACCGGCGCGGCCAGGTCGCCGGCCAGCAAGCCGCCGCGGCCGGCGGACAGCTCCACCCGCGCCACGCGGGTGCTGGGCTGGTTGCTGCAGAAATTGCCGGCGCACCAACGCGAGAAGGCGCTGGATTACATGGTGCTGACCCGGATGGACCGACCGATCGGCGCCTTGCTGCTGTTGTGGCCCACCTGGTGGGCCCTGTGGCTGGCCGCCGGCGATTTCCCGCCATGGAAGCCGCTGTTGATCTTCACCCTGGGCGTGTTTGCGATGCGCGCGGCCGGCTGCGCGATCAACGACTACGCCGACCGCAAGCTCGATCCGCAGGTGGCGCGCACGGCCGGCCGGCCGATCGCCAGCGGCCGGGTGAGCCCGCGTGAAGCGCTGCTGGTGTTCGCCGCCCTGCTGGCCTTTGCTTTCCTGCTGGTGCTGTTCACCAATGCGTTGACGATCAAGCTGTCCTTTGCCGGTGCTGCGCTGGCCGCGCTGTATCCCTTCACCAAGCGCTACACCTCGATGCCGCAGGTGGTGCTCGGCGCCGCGTTCGGCTGGTCGATCCCGATGGCGTTTGCCGCGGTCACCCATACGGTGCCGCCGCTCGGCTGGCTGCTGTTCGTCGGCAACATCCTGTGGTCGGTGATCTATGACACCGAGTACGCGATGGTCGATCGCGACGATGACCTCAAGGCTGGGGCCAGATCCACCGCGATCCTGTTCGGCGATGCCGACCTGCCGATACTGGGCATATTGATGGGCACCTTCCTGCTGGCGATGCTGCTCGTCGGTCAGCGCGCCGCGCTGGGTTCACCGTACTGGCTGGCTCTGGCCGGCGCCGCCGCCCTGTTCGGCTACCAGCTGTGGTTGATCCGCAACCGTACCCGCGACGCCTGCCTGGCCGCGTTCCGCCACAACAACTGGCTCGGTCTGACGCTGTGGGTCGGCATCGGGCTGGCGCTGGCGGTGCGCTGAGCGCTGCTCAGCCGCGCGGCGACGGTGCCCTCGCCAGCGCCCACACGTCCACCTGTTGCACCCCGGCGCGCTTGAGCACGCGGGTGCATTCGGCCAGCGTGGCGCCGGTGGTCATCACGTCGTCGAGGATCGCGACATGGTCCGGCAGCGTGACACCGCTGCGCAGCACGAACGCGCCGCGCACGTTGCGGCGGCGGCTGATCGCATCCAGCTCGGTCTGCGCTTCGGTACGGCGCAGGCGTTGCAGCACGTCGTGGCGCAGCGGGACGCCGAGCCCGCGCGCCAGCGGCCGGGCCAGTTCCAGCGCCTGGTTGTAGCCGCGCTGGCGCAGCCGGCTGCGGTGCAACGGCACGCTCAGCAACCAGCACGGCAGCGACAGCGGAGGGGCCTCGCGCAGCCACAACGTCGACAGCACGCGTCCGGCGGCCAGATCGGCACCGAACTTGTAGCGCCCCTCCAGCCGGTCCAGCGGCCAGCCGTAGCGGAACGGCGCCCACGCCGCGT
>JAPHUU010000337.1 GCA_026193555.1 Rhodanobacter sp. | reverse complement strand
TGTCGGCATCGCGATGGGCGCGCGCGGGGCCACGGCCTCGTCCGAGGCGGCAGGCGTGGTATTGCTGGCCGATCGGCTGGATCGCATCGCCGAGGCATTGCAGATTGCCCGTCGTGCAAGGCGTATCGCCGTGCAGGGTGTGCTGGCGGGAATGGGTTTGTCGTTGCTGGCGATGCTGCTGGCGGCGGTCGGTCAATTGCCGCCGCTGGCCGGTGCGATCGTGCAGGAGGCGATCGACGTGGCGGTAATCGCCAATGCGTTGCGCGCACTGGGTGGTGGCTGGGGCAGCCGGTCGAACCAGATGCTCGATACGGGGCAGGGCGATCGGCTCCGCGACGAGCACGCCGGGCTGGCCCCGGTGCTGGAGCGGGTGCATGCGGCGGCCGAGGGTTTCTCCGACTATGCACCGGAAGCGGCACGCCATGAGCTGGCCGCACTGGTCGAGCTGCTTGACCGCGAGCTGATCCCGCACGAACGGGCGGACGAGGGTGAGCTGTATCCGCAGCTGGCCATCCACCTGCAAGGTGATGACCCACTCGCCGCGATGAGTCATACCCATCGCGAGATTTTTCGCCTGAGCCGATTGCTGGCACGCATGAATGACGAACTCCATGCCGACCAAAGCTCGACGGTTGCACCCTATGCCGAAATCCAGCGTGCGCTGCAGCGGCTGGACACCGTGCTGAGCCTGCATTTCTCACAGGAGGAGGAGCTGTACCACAATCTGGACAGCCGCTGAGCGCCGGGTGCGGGACCGATTCCGCATGGATTGACGCCGCGATGACAAGCCCATGCGATAACATCCCAGCAACGGCACCCAGCCAGAATGGCCGGGGCGGTCACTGCATGGCAATCGAGATGACGGAAAACAGCGCGGCCCTGATAGATCTGGACCACCTGCGACGCAGCTGTGGATCCTGTGCATTGCACGAGTTGTGCCTGCCTGCCGGCATCAATGGCAGCGACCTGGATCAACTGGACGCGACCGTGCACGACAAGCGTGCACTCGACCGCGGCAAGGCGCTGTTCCGACAGGGCGAGTCGTTCCATGCGCTGTACGTGGTGCGCTCCGGTTCGCTGAAGAGCTTCGTGGAAAGTCCCGGCGGCGACCTGCAGGTGCTCGGATTCCACCTGCCCGGTGAAATCGTCGGGGTCGATGGGCTGACCAAGGATCACCACCTGTGCAGTGCCGAGGCGCTCGAACGTACCAGCATCTGCGAACTGCCCTACCTGCAATTGCAGCAAGTGACCAGCGAGGTGCCCGCGCTGCAGCGGCAGCTGATGCGGGTGATCAGTCGCGAGATGGTGGCCGAGCAGAGCCACATGGTGATGATGGGCAAGCAGCAGGCACAGGAGCGGCTGGCGATCTTCCTGCACAGTCTGTCCGATCGTTATGGACGGCTGTCGCGCGATCCAACGGTGCTGACCCTGTCGATGTCGCGCTATGACATCGCCAACTACCTGGGCCTGGTGGTGGAAACCGTCAGTCGCCTGTTCAGCCGCATGGAGGCAGCGGGTGTGTTGAAGGTGAACCGCAAGGCGGTGCGCGTGCTGCGCCCCGATCTGCTGGCGGAGATGTGCGGCACGCACGTGGCGGCGTCCTTTCGCAACGCCATCGGCTAGGAGTCTGTCGGACTTTGGTTGGCCGGTCTGCGAATCCGCACAGCCGAATTCTCGCCTCGACCACCAAAGCCCGACAGACTCCTGGCGGCGCAGTGCGGCGTCGAGTTGATCTCGGTCAATCGCCGGTCGGCGTGCAGGGCGTAAAAAAGGCATGGCCATCGTTCGCGGGCTGCAGTCGATGTCGCCTGCCACGCTCACCGGAGATCGCATCATGACCGTCACTCCCACCAGCCAGACCAACCCCGCTGCTGCCTTTCCGGCGATTGCCGGCGACCACTGGATCGAGACGCTGAACGACGGCAGTCACGTGCTGATCCGTCCGATCCGCACCGAGGATCGCGAGCGTGAAGCCGACTTCATCGAGCGGCTGTCACCGCGTTCGCGCCACTTCCGCTTTCTCGGCGAGGTGCGTGGCGCCAGCCCGCAGATGCTCGACCAGCTGATGCAGGTCGATTACCACAACAGCACGGCGTTCGTGGCCCTCGCCCACGACAATGGCGAGCTGCGCGAGGTGGGGGTGAGCCGCTATGCCGCCTCGGGCGACGACAGGCACTGCGAGTGCGCGGTGACCGTTGCCGATGACTGGCAGCATCGCGGTCTTGGCGTGGTGCTGATGCGCCACCTGATCGACATGGCGCGCCGCAACGGATTCCGCCAGATGTTTTCGCTGGATGCCGCCGCCAATGAACCGATGCAGGAGCTGGCTCATTACCTCGGTTTTGAGCGCAAGAACGATCCGCAGGACGCCACCCAGGTGATCCACACGCTCGACCTGTAGCGGCCACGCCGACTCAAACGACAACGGAGCGCCCATGGGCGCTTCGCCTTTCCGTGCGGTCAGTCCGGCAGCCGTCGGGATCGGCGGCCACGCCGCTTCAATGGCCGCCCACCACCAGCGCCCTGAAACCGGTCACCGGTGCGCCGCGTGGTGCCGGGTCGGCGGTCACCAGCCAGACCCGATGGCTGGCTGGGTCCAGCGCCAGCGTGCGCGCACCTTGCCTGGTCGGGACGTTGGCCAGCACCGTGTAGTGGTTGGCGTCGTCCTCGTGCACGATGGTCAGCGTGCCGTCGTGGTTGGCGCTGTAGACCAGCTGCGCCTGCGGGTCGAACGCGGCCGCATCCGGGCCCTTGCCAATCGTTACCCTGGCCACCTGATGGCCATCGACCGCATCGGTGACGATCATCAGCTTGTTGTCGCACACCGAGAACAGGCGCCGGGTGCTGTCATCGTAGGCCAGGCCGCTGGGCGAGTCGCACGGGGCGATGCTCCACGTTGCCTCCAGCTTGTCGGTCCTGCTGTCCAGTTGCGCCAGCTGGTTCTTGTCCTCGAGGTTGACGTACACGCGGCCGTGGCCGTCGCTGATCGCGAACTCCGGGCGGCCGGGTAGGGCGATGCTGGCTACTTCCTTGCCGGCCGCCGGGTCGATCACGCTGACCGTGCCGCTGTGTCCGTTCATGGTCAGCACATGCCC
>JAPHUU010000036.1 GCA_026193555.1 Rhodanobacter sp. | reverse complement strand
CCCGGCCGCGCAGACCCAGGGCTACAAGGAACTGATCGGCAGCCTCGAGGCGATGCTGGCCGAGTGCACCGGCTACGACGCGGTGAGCCTGCAGCCGAACTCCGGTGCACAGGGTGAATACGCCGGCCTGCTGGCGATCCGCGCGTACCACCGCTCGCGGAACGAGGCCCATCGCGACATCTGCCTGATCCCCGAGTCCGCCCACGGCACCAACCCGGCCTCGGCCCACATGTGCGGCATGAGCGTGGTGGTGACCAAGTGCGATGCCAACGGCAACGTCGATGTCGAGGACATCCGCCGCGCCGCCGGGAAGTACGCCGATCGCCTCGCCGCACTGATGATCACCTACCCGTCCACCCACGGCGTGTTCGAGGAAGACATCGTGGCGATCTGCGAGATCGTGCACGCCCACGGCGGTCAGGTGTACACCGACGGCGCCAACATGAACGCGCTGGTCGGCGTGGCCAAGCCCGGCAAGTGGGGCTCGGATGTGTCGCACCTGAACCTGCACAAGACCTTCTGCATCCCGCACGGCGGCGGCGGCCCGGGCGTGGGACCGTGCGCGGTGAAATCGCACCTGGCGCCGTTCCTGCCCAAGACGCTGCCCATGGATGGGCGAGTGCTGCGTGCGCAGGACGGGCAGGAGCAGCCGCTGGGTAGCGAAGGCGAGGTCGGCATGGTCAGCGCGGCCAGCTACGGCAGTGCATCGATCCTGCCGATCTCGTGGATGTACATCACCCTGATGGGCAGCCAGGGCCTGCGCAAGGCGACCCAGGTCGCCCTGCTCAACGCCAACTACATCGCCAAGCGGCTGGCCCCGCACTATGCCACCTTGTACACCGGCCGCAACGGCCTGGTCGCGCACGAATGCATCCTGGACCTGCGCCCGCTCAAGGACGCCACCGGCATCGGCGCCGAAGACGTCACCAAGCGGCTGATCGACTTCGGCTTCCACGCACCCACGCTGAGCTTCCCGGTCTCCGGCACGCTGATGGTCGAGCCCACCGAGAGCGAATCGCTGCACGAACTGGACCGCTTCATCGACGCGATGATCCAGATCCGCGAGGAAATCCGCGCCATCGAGGAAGGCAAGCTGGACCGCGAGGACAACCCGCTCAAGCATGCCCCGCACACCGCCACCATGGTCTCGGCCTCCGAGTGGACCCACGCCTATCCGCGCGAACTGGCCGCCTTCCCGCTGCCCAGCCTGAAGCTGCAGAAATACTGGTCACCGGTCGCCCGCGTCGACAACATCTACGGCGACAAGAACGTGTTCTGCAGCTGCGCACCGATCAACGACTTCAAGGGCGAGATCGAGGCGTTCAGCGAGCCCAACGTGGGCTGATATCCACGCGCCACGGCAGCATCGAAAGGCCCCGCCCGGCGGGGCCTTTTCGTTTCCGGCGCAGGCCCGGCGACGCCAGCGATGAAGACACGTACGTCAACAGGCTCTCCCTCGCCAAAGGCAGTCTCTCCGAAACCGAATTCGCCGACCGACTGCACCCGCGGCCTGGCATCAATGCAGCCCGCCAGCTGAACGAGGAAGCTGCGCGCTATACCCGCCGCTGAGCTATCGAGATTCCTGATGGCTGCATGCCGGCATGGTGTGAAGCTTCCATGCGCATTGCGCACGATGGCGCGAATGACCACGGCACCCGTACACAAACCGCATGCGCCACCCCCGTTACGCTCGCCAGACCCAGCGACGCCTGCGGGAGACCGACCATAGCTCTACAAGAAACAGACCACGAAATCCGTCGACCGCGCGTTCGAGGATGTGCAGGCGGCGTTGAAGGCGGGCGGCTTCGGCATGCTGCACTACCACGATTTCCGCAAGACGCTGGCCGACAAGGGCTTTGAGCTGCCGAACGAGTGTCTGGTGCTGGAGGTGTGCAACCCGAGACAGGCAGCCGAGGTGCTGGGCACGGACATGTCGCTGAACATGGCGCTGCCCTGCCGCCTCTCGATCTACGAGGATCACGGCAAGACCTATATCGGCATGGTGCCACCGACCATCCAGCTCGCGCTGATCTCGGATGATGAGCGGATTGCCGATGTAGCGCGGGAGGTGGAGCGGACGCTGGAGCAGGTTATCGATTCGGCAATTTGAAGTGACGCATTGAGGGCCGGCCACCCCGCTGCAGCACCGGCGGGCGCCAGCGTCGACCATGCCTCGCTCCTCGATGAGGCGGCTAGCTGCTGCCCCTGGACGGCGCACCCGGCAGCGGGTCCATCCCCGGCCCATGCTCAAAGGTCTTGCCTACGCCGCTCTCGCGCTGCTTGCGCTCTTCCACTTCCTGTTCCAGGTCCAGTCCGCTGCCTCCGCTCTGGTAGCTCGGGCCGCTATCCGGCTCCGGCAGGATGGCGTCCTTGTCCACCGGCTCACCCTTGGCCTTCTCACCCGAGGTGTCGTCGAAACCATGATGGGGCTGCGCCTGCCCGGTTCCGCTGCGGCCACCCGCGCCACCTTCCGGCTTGGCTGCCTGCTGCACCTCACGTTCCGCCTTGCGCCGAAGCTGCTCGGCGCGTTCATCGATGGCACCCGGCGAGTCCTTGTTGGGGGTGTCCTTCTGGTTGATGTTGGCCATGGGTTTCCTCCTGCACTGGCGGAGCATCGAACGCATGGATTGTCCGCTTCAAAATGTTGGCACGATGTGGACGCATCGTTCCCATCCGCCGCACCGACGCTGTTCACCGCCCGTCGACAGCTGGCGCTGTGACAACGATTTGCCACCTGCCGCACGATCCCCGAGAACGCCCCCGACGACCTGGGCCGGAGCCCTGCGATGGCACCCCGCAGCTGTCTTCTCGACCGCAATGGCTGGCTCCCAACCGTCCGCGGCCTTCCGCACTGATCTATCGAGCGTGCCCGCCATGCAGACCGCGATACGGTTGCCTGCGTCTTTGCGGCGCACTGACATGTACGACTATCAGCACTACCATTCCACCACACATGTTTTCGATGTGATGGATGGAAGGTTCACCTACCCGCAAGCCCGTCCTCTGCTCATGGTGATCTGCGCCGCGTGGCATGCGAGAGGAAGGAATACCCCGCACACCGAACGCGCGCATTGCGCAGTAGCATTGCCCAATCAGGCCAAGCCAAACGGAGAGCACCATGCTGTACAAGAAACAGACATCGAAATCGATCGACCAAGCCTTCGGGGACGTACAGGCCTCGGTGAAGGGACACGGCTTTGGCATGCTGCATTACTACGACTTGCGCAAGATCCTGGCCGACAAGGGCTTTGAGCTGCCGAACGAGTGCCTGGTACTGGAGGTGTGCAACCCGCGGCAGGCAGCCGAGGTGCTGGGCATGGACATGACGCTGAACATGGCACTGCCCTGCCGCATCTCGATCTACGAGGATCATGGCAAGACGTATATCGGCATGGTGCCACCGACGGTGCAGCTCGCGCTGATCTCCGATGATGAGCGGATTGCCGAGGCGGCGCGGGAGGTGGAGCGGACGCTGCAGCAGATCATCGATTCGGCAGCGTGAGATGAGGGGTTGAGGGCCGGCCGCTCACACCTGCCCACTCATCCCGAAAAGAGGATTGCCTGCGGGTGTCGAGAGGGAATCGATGGACGCGGCCTGCGGGACAAAAAAGCCCCGCGATGCGGGGCTTTTCGATGTCACACCCAACCTCTTTATCAGGCGAACGGGTCGTCCAGCACGATGGTATCTTCGCGGTCCGCACCGGTGGCCACCAGCGCCAGGCGGCAGCCGGAGAGCTCCTCGACGGCGCGCAGGTAGGCGCGGGCAGCGGGCGGCAGCTTGTTCCAGTCGCGGATGCCGGCGGTGGACTCGCTCCAGCCGGGGAACTCCAGGTAGACCGGCTTGCACTCCTCCCAGCCGTCGGCATCCAGCGGGGCCAGCTCGCGGCGCTTGCCGCGGTATTCGTAGGCGATGCAGACCTTGATCGTCTCCAGGCCGTCGAGCACGTCGAGCTTGGTGATCGCCAGGCCGTTGATGCCGTTGATCTGGGTGGCACGCTTGAGCGCGACCAGGTCGATCCAGCCGCAGCGGCGTGCGCGACCGGTGCTGGCGCCGAACTCGTTGCCGACCTTGCGCAGGCGCTCGCCCATCTCGTCCTTCAGCTCGGTCGGAAACGGACCGCTGCCGACGCGGGTGGCGTAGGCCTTGCAGATGCCCAGCACGTAGTCGATGTCGCACGCGCCGACACCCGTGCCGGCCAGCGCACCGCCGATGGTGGTGTTGCTGGAGGTGACGTACGGATAGGTGCCGTGGTCGATGTCGAGCAGTGCGCCCTGTGCGCCCTCGAACAGGATGTTGCCGCCTTCCTTGCGCACATCGTGCAGGATGGTGGCGACGTCATCGACCATCGGGCGGATGTACTCGCCCCAGGCCAGCGCGTCGTCCAGCACGGTCTGGTAGTCGACCGGCTCGGCCTTCAGCCACTGGGTGAGGATGAAGTTGTGGTAGTCGACGGCGGTCTTCAGCAGCGCCGGCAGCTCGTGCGGATACATCAGGTCGGCTACCCGAACGCTGCGGCGGGCGACCTTGTCCTCGTAGGCGGGGCCGATGCCGCGGCCGGTGGTGCCGATCGCCTTGCCGCCGGCGGCCAGCTCGCGCGCCTTGTCGACCTCGATGTGGTACGGCATGATCAGCGGCGTGGCCGGACTGATCTTCAGCCGCGAACGCACTTCGATGCCGTTCGCTTCGAGCTCGGCGATCTCTTCCATCAGCGCAGCCGGTGACAGCACCACACCGTTGCCGATCAGGCACAGCGCATCATCGCGCAGGATGCCCGAGGGGATCAGGTGCAGCACGGTCTTCTTGCCCTTGATCACCAGCGTGTGACCGGCGTTGTGGCCACCCTGGAAGCGTGCCACCGCACTGACCCGCTCGGTCAGCAGGTCGACGATCTTGCCCTTGCCTTCATCGCCCCACTGCGCACCGAGAATGACTACTGACTTGCCCATGATGTACTCGCTTGTTTGCGTTTGTGTTGGCTCCGCGCGGGAGCCGGGGAAAACATCGCGCGCCGCGGCGGCTCGCCGCAGCGCGTATCCGGGAAATTGTTCGCCGCGAACCGGCGGCGCTGGCGGCGCTG
>JAPHUU010000457.1 GCA_026193555.1 Rhodanobacter sp. | reverse complement strand
AGGCTCTGCAGCAGCCCTTCGGCAAAGCGGTCCTGCACCTTGGCGTGCACCGGATAGGTCAGGTATTGCTCGACGATATGCACGAACGCATCGACCACGCCGTTGGCGATCTGCCGCGGTGGCAGGCTGTAGGTGAGGGTCGGATCGAGTATCGAGAACTGCGGAAAGGTATGCGGGCTCGAGAACGCCAGCTTGGCCTGGATCGACTTGCGCGTCACCACGCCGCCATTGTTCATTTCCGAGCCGGTGGCCGGCAGGGTGAGTACGCTGCCGAAGGGCAGGGCCGAGGTGACGTTGCGGCCATGGGTTTCCATGATGGTCCATGGATCGCCCTCGAACGGCACCGCCGCCGCGACGAACTTGGTGCCGTCGATCACCGAGCCGCCGCCGACCGCCAGCAGGTAATCGAGCTTGTTCTGGCGCACCCGTTCCACCGCGCGCATCAGGGTCTCGAACGAGGGGTTGGGCTCGATGCCGGAGAACTCCTGCACATGCCGTTGGCCCAGCGTCGCCTTCACCTCGTCCAGCGTGCCGTTGGCCTTGGCGCTGGCGCCGCCATAGAGGATAAGTACCCGTGCCGATTCAGGCAGCAGCCCGCCCAATTTTCCGATGGTGTCTTTGCCGAATACGATGCGGGTGGGGTTGTGGAATTCAAAATTCTGCATGAAAGTCTCCATGATTAGACTGGTCGTCTAGATTTTCCGCACGGTCATCCCGGCAAGACCGGGCATGATCGACGCCGGGTATCTGTTAGGTAGGGGATGCTGCGGAAACGGGCAGCTGCAGCCAATGCAGCGTGGCAAGCATGGCGCCATCCAGGCCGCTGCGGTCGCGCCTGAACTTGGTCAGCAGGGTGGCGCCCAGCCAGATTTCATAAAGCGTCTGGGCGGTGTGGCGGGCGTCGAGCGAAGCTGGCAGGGAGCCGTCGAGGATGCCTTCGCGGATACAGCGGGCCAGCCGTTCAATGATCTGGTTGGTGCCACGGTGCAACGCCATGCGCATCGGTTCCGACAGGTCGGACACCTCGCCGCCTAGTTTCACCGCCAGGCATTTGCCGTCCGGCCCGTCGCATGCCTGCGTCTCCAGCCATTGCTGCCAGTAGCTCATCAGGCGTTCGGCCGCATTGCGGCCCGGGCGTGTCAGCAGCGTTTCCAGGTGTTCCAGGTAGTCGCTGAAGTAACTGTCCAGCAGCGCTTCGCCGAACCGCTCCTTCGATTTGAAGTAGTGGTAGAACGAGCCCTTGGGCACGTTCGCGGCCGACAGGATCTCGTTCAGGCCGGCCGCCGCGAAGCCCTTGCCGAGGATGATCGGCTTGGCGGTATCGAGGATGGACTGGCGGACGCCTACGTGTTCGGTACTCATGAGGTGGCCAGTGTACGCACAATTAGACCGGTCGTCTAGAGGTCGGCTGAAAGCCTGGATCGCCTCAGCGCTGTCCTGCGGCCATCACGCGTCCTCAGTCCGTCACATCCGGCTCGAAGAAGCTCCAGCGAATGTCACCGAAGCGGGCCTTCATCGCCGCCTCGACCGCGTTGATCGCGTCGATCAGATCGCGGTCGCTGGCGACCGGCTGCATGTGCGCCTTCACCGCCACCATCACGTCCGGGCCCATCTGCAGGGTGATCAGATTCAGTACCTGGGCCACTTCCGGGCGGCCCTGGAGAAACCCCAGCAACTCGGCGCGGCGGCTGGGCTCCACGCCCTGGCCGATCAGCAGCGCCTTCACCTCGATCGCCAGCAGCACCGCCACCACCAGCAGCAGCACACCGATCGCCACGGTGCCGGCTGCATCGAACATCAGATTGCCGGTGAGCATGGTCGCGCCGATCGCCATTGCCGCCAGCGCCAGCCCGACCAGGGCGGCGAGGTCCTCGCCGAAGATCACCAGCAGTTCACTGGAGCGACTCTCGCGGAACCATGTCCACAGGTTCTGCCGGCCGCGTGCCTTGTTCACTTCGATCATGCAGCCACGCATCGACGTGCCCTCGGCGACGATGCCGAACAGCAGTACGCCGAGCGCCAGCCATGGCCATTTCAGCGGCTCGGGGTGGGACAGCTTGTGGATGCCTTCGTAGACCGAGAACATGCCGCCGACGCTGAACAGCAGGATCGCCACCAGGAACGACCAGAAGTACAGCGCGCGGCCCCAGCCCAGCGGGTATTCGTCCGACGGCGGCCGCCTCGACTGCCGCATGCCGAGCAGCAGCAGGCCCTGGTTGCCGCAGTCGGCCAGCGAGTGCACCGCCTCGGCCAGCATCGCGCCGGAGCCGGTGACGAGTGCGGCGAACAGCTTGGCGACGAAGATCGCGAAATTGGCGCCCAGGGCGAGCAGGATCGCTCTCAGCGAATTGGCGTGACCGGACATGCGCGATCCATCCTGAAAAATAAGCCGACGTTTGGGCGCCTGTCGGACTCCCGAGGGCAGCGCCGATTCCGCGAGTCGCCGATCAGTGGATGCCGATGCCCACGCCGAGCCCGAAGTGGACGTTGTTGCGGCCCTCGCTCAATTCGGAGGGTGTCCACACGTGCGACTGCGCCACATCGACCAGCGGGAACACATAGTCGGCTTCACCGACCTTGCCGGCGCGGCTGCCGTCGAGCTTGCCGCTGATCGTCATCAGCGCGCCGGCCGGGTAATCCAGTGGTTCGACATAGCCGTGCATCACCGCGACGAAACGGCCGGCGCCGGCATCGCTGGCACGGGGCCGCTGCGAGCCATCCAGTGGGTAGCCGAGCATCTCGATCTCGCTGTGGTCGGCGAAGTTGCTGACCTGCACGATGCGCCCGCCCCAGATCACCTCGCCGCCGGCAAAGCGCTCGGGCGTCTGTGCCACCTGCATCGGCGTGGCGGTGATCTGCGCGGCGCTGCTCTTGTAGATGGGCGCCGGCGCACACGCGGCCAGGGCCAGCGCGAGCAGCGGGGCGAGCAGGCGGGTCAGGGAGCGGGCGGCGATACGCATGGTTGAACTCCGATGGGTGGCCGAAGCGGATTCGGCGGGGCTGGATCGTCTGCCTACGCTACAACAATCGGCACCGGCAAAACCTGTGCCGCCGCCGCGGGTGTGCGTATCAACGCGCGCGGTCGGGGCGGATTCTGGGCGTGCGCGGTGCCTTCGACGGACTCGCTCCGGCGCGGCCTGCCTTCGGTGAACCCGGTTTGTCGGGGCCGGGCTTGCCGGGGCTGGGGCTGCGTCCGGCCAAGCCGGGCTTGCCCGAACCCGGCCGGACGCGCGCGGTCGGCAGGCCCAGTGCCGCCAGTCTTGACGGTGGCAGCGGACTGGGCGCGGGTGGCTCGGCGCCTTCTTCCAGCAGCCAGTCCAGCTTCCACTCGACCGGACGGTCCTTCGACAACAGCCGCGCCATCGCCGGCAGCGATTCGCGCAAGGCCTCGTCGAGTTTCCACGGCGCATTGAGGATCACCATGCCCGAGCCATTCAGGCGCAGCGGCGAATCGTCCGGATGCAGCATCAGCTCTGCCCGCAGTACCCGCTTGGCGCCGCTGCGCTGCAGCCAGCGCAGGAACGGCTGTACCTGGCTGCGCAGCTTGATCGGGTACCACACCGCGTATACGCCGGTGGGCCAGCGTTGCAGCGACGATTTCAGCGCCTTCTCGATCAGCTTGTACTCGGCTTCCTGTGACTCGTACGGCGGATCGATCAGCACCAGTCCACGCTTTTCCTTCGGTGGCAGCAACGCCTTCAGCGCCTCGTAGCCGTCGCGATGGTGGGTGTGGATGCGCGGGTCGCGATGGAACAGGTCGTGCAGGCGCGCCGCTTCCTCCGGCTGCAGTTCGCACAGCTGGGCGCTGTCCTGGGCGCGGATCGCGTTGGCGATCTGCAGTGGCGAGCCGGGATAGACCTTGAGGCCCTCCTCGTTGCCGGGCACGGCGACGATGCCGTCCAGCCAGCGGCGCAGCAGCGGCGGCAGGTTGCCGCCGACTGCCGCATCAGTCTGCAGGTCGGGATACAGCAGTCGCTTGATGCCATCCTTGAATTCGCCGGTCTTGCCGGCTTCCCGGCTGTCCAGCGCGTAGCAGCCGCTGCCGGCGTGCGTCTCGATCACCCCGAAGGGTGTCGACTTGGACTGCATCGCCTCGATCAGCGCGAGCAGCACGGTGTGCTTGAGGACATCGGCAAAGTTGCCGGCGTGATAGGCGTGGCGGTAATTCATGGCGGTCACGGCGGGCAGGGTGGACCAGTATAGAGGGGCTGATGTCTGCATCAGCCGTGCCGCTCCACGGCCGGCGCATCGACCCGCTCTACACGTGCCGTGGCGCAGCCTCGGCAAGTTGCCCGGTCGCAACCGATCAGGCGTACCGATCTGGTCGTTCACTCCATCGGAGAATCGTCATGAGCTTCTCACCGCAAATCATCGCCGCCATCCTGGTACTGGGCCTTTCGATGTCTGGCGCCACTGTCTGTGCCCAGGAGGCCGGGAGCATGGCGCCGGCGCCCGCGAGCAGCAGCATGGGGCGGATGGGTTACGGCATGGGGCACGGCAAGATGATCCACCGGCCGATGCACACGCCGATGAACGCCAGCATGCACAAGATGCCGGCCACGGTGACCTCGGTCGACAAGGCTACCGGCATCGTGGAAGTGACCTCGGCGGGCATGTCGTTGCGCGTGCACTTTCCGCCGGCATCCGTCGCGGATCTGAAGGCCGGCGACAAGATCATCCTGCACCTGGGTTACAGCGTCAGCCAGTGATTTCCCCGTCGGGCGTCTGTCGCGGGTGGATGCGGATCCAGAGTTGAGTCGGCTCGGTGCAGCGCCTAAGCTGCGCCGATGAACCGCTCGCTGCGTCATTTTGCCCGCACGCCAAGCCTTCGGCTGCTGCCGTGGTTCGCGTGGCTGATCATGGCGATGGCGCCGGTGCATGGCACGCCGGCGCGGATGATGGGCGACGGGTATCCCGCCGCCATGATCTCGTCGATGGCACAGGTTCCCGTTCACGGATCGCAGCACATGTCCGGTGCAGCCGGCGATGGCTGTGTCGGCCAGCTTCGCCACGGCGCGGGTCCCAGCGACAGCTGCCATTGTCCGCCAGCAAGTGTGATCGCCTTGCCGCTGACGGGCATGCGGGAGCTCGGCCCGATTCCTCCCGTCATCCTCCAGGTTCCTCCGCAAGGAGCGAATGCGTCCGGTGTGGTTCATGCGCCCCTGCTGCGACCTCCCATGTCCCGGGCAGCGCGTTCGACCTGATCCGTCGCGCACGCCGGTCATGACCGCTGCTGTCTGCGATGGCGAATCTGCCCGACTCCGGCCACGCCGTGGCACGCAGTCCTGGAGTTGCACCATGAAATTTGTTGATCCATCGGCGGTGGCGGCAGCGAGTCTGCCGCGGCGTCGTTTCGTGCAGGGCCTTGCCTTGGGCGGTGCCGCCGCCGGTCTCGGGCTGTTGCGCCCGTCACCGGCGTGGGCGCGGCCTGGCCCGGGCCAGCCCGGCGTGCTCGGCGGTACCGAGTTCGCGCTGGAGGTCGCGGAGAAGCCGGTGAATTACACCGGCAAGGCCCGCCTGGCCACCACCGTCAATGGCAGCGTGCCCGGGCCGATCCTGCGCTGGAAGGAAGGCAGCACGGTCACCCTGCGAGTCACCAATCGCCTGCGCGTGCCGACCTCGATCCACTGGCACGGCATCCTGTTGCCGTTCCGGATGGATGGCGTGCCCGGCATCAGCTTTGACGGCATCGCGCCGGGCGAGACCTTCGTCTATCGCTTCCCGGTGCGCCAGTCCGGTACGTACTGGTACCACTCGCACAGCGGCTTCCAGGAACAGGTCGGCATGTATGGGCCGATCGTGATCGAGCCGGCCGGGCCGGAGCGCTACCCCAGCGATCGCGACTACGTGGTGATGCTCAACGACTGGAGCGACGACGACCCGAAGCACATCTTCGCCACGTTGAAGCGGCACAGCGACTACTACAACTTTGCCGAACCCACCGCGCCGGAATTTTTCCACGATGTACGCGAGCTGGGCCTGCAGCGCGCGCTGGCCAGGCGGCGCATGTGGAACCGCATGCGCATGAGTCCCGGCGACCTCAGCGACGTCGGCGGCTACACCTATACCTATCTGATGAACGGCAACGCTCCCGCCGGCAACTGGACCGGGCTGTTCCGTCCCGGCGAGAAGGTCCGGCTGCGCTTCATCAACGGCTCGGCCATGACGTACTTCGACGTGCGCATTCCCGGCCTGAAGATGACGGTGATCGCCGCCGACGGCCAGGATGTCGAGCCGGTATCGGT
>JAPHUU010000320.1 GCA_026193555.1 Rhodanobacter sp. | reverse complement strand
TCTTTCTTGTCGAAACCAGGCATTTCAGCCTTGACGTGGAACGACTTGGTGTCCTCGGTGACATCGATCGGCAGGTCCGGCGATGCCTCGAGGTCGCGCCACATGGGGCGCGTGGCCAAGCCGCGGAACAGGTCGTCGAAGGTGGCGACCGGGTCGAACCGGGTGGCTGTCTTGATGGGATTCCAGCGAGTCAAGCTTGTCATGGGATGTACCTCTGCAGGGTGAGAACGCAACCTGTGCCGGGACTACCAGTCACAGGCTGCACGCAACTCACAACCCACGGTCGCCTGTGGGAGCGAGACCAATGCACGCTAGCTGACCAGCCGTAATAGTCAGGTGAACTTTGGCGCAACAAACCGCTTGCACAGAAGCGCGTCGCACCAGACAAGCTGCGTGAAGGTCGGCGCTGTTGGCCACGCGCGTCTTCGGGCCTGCCACCCGATCACCGCCTTGCACCGAATACATCGATGCTCAGGCAACGCCTTCATTGCGGCGCAGCGACCAGAACGCGATCTCGCGCCGATCGCCGTAGCCGTTCTGCTCATAAAGCCGGATCGCGCGATGGTTGTCCTGGCTCACATGCAGGAACGGCGTGCGTCCGCGTTCGTGCACATCGTTCGACAACCAGGTGAGCAAATGGCGGGCGTAGCCGCGACCATGGAAGTCGGGATGAGTGCAGACCGCGCTGATTTCCTGCCAGTCATCGGTACCCATCCGCTCGCCGATCATCGCCGCCAGCCGACCGTCCTCGTAGATGCCGAAATAGCGGCCAAGATCCATCGTGCGCGGGCGGAAGTAATGCGGGTACACCAGCGCGGTCAGCCCCAGCACGTCGGCGCGGTGCGTTTCGGTCAGCGCGATGATCGCGGGGCCATCGACCTCGGCCACCCGTGCCCGGCAGACCATCTGCGCCAGCCAGACTGGCCCCTCCAGCCGCCATCCAGCCGGCACGGAAGGCGTGCGCCCCAGCAGGTAGACCGACTCAGCCGGCGCCACCAGTGCATGGAGCGCGGCAGCAGCGTCGACGCCATCGGTCGCCACCGCAAGAAACGGCGCCACCTCGGCCGGATAACGAGCCACGTCGCCGTGACGGCATGCCAGCGCCGCGTGCCGGCGGGTCAGGGATTCCCAGAGGGGATTGTCGAGGGGATGGGTGGTCATGGTCGCTCACGGGCCGATCGGAGCCGGGATCAAAGTGCAGTCGCGAGGAATTTGCAAGCGGGCCGCCCGTTCTGCCCCATGTTCAGATCGACGCGGCGATGCGCCCCACCTCGGCGATGGCCGCATGGCCGGTCGCCAGGTCCGTGGACGTGCCGGCGTAGTAAGCCGTCACCAGCAGTGGCTTGCGTCGGGGTGGCCAGAGGATGCCGATGTCGTTGACGATGCCCCCGTTTCCGCTGCCGGTCTTGTCACCGACGGTCCAGCCGGCAGGCACGCCCGCACGCAGGTCGTCGGAACCGGTCAGGCAGCCACGCAACCACTGCTCCAGCAGAGCGCGTGAGGCAATGGAGAGCACCCGGCCCAGCAGCACTTTGTGCAGGGTGTCGAGCATCGCATTCGGCGTGGTGGTATCGCGCACATCGCCGGGACCGCCCACATTGAGAAAAGGCTCGATGCGGTCGAGCCGGGTCAGCGGATCACCCAGGCCGCGGGCAAACGCCGTCACCGCAGCCGGTCCGCCCAGGCTGGCCAGCAGCAGGTTGGCCGCCGTGTTGTCGCTCAGTGCTATCGCCGCCCGGCACAACTCGGCGACACGCATCCCTGCTGCACCGACGCGGTCGCGCGTCACCGGCGCATAGTCCAGCACCGCGTCCCGGCTGAACACGATGCGCCGGTCCAGGCGCTCGGCGCCGCGATCCACCCGTGCCAACACCGCCGCCACCAACAGCAGCTTGAACGTGCTGCACATCCGGAAACGCTCGTCGCCGCGATGTGTGATGCGTCGTCCATTGCCCGTATCGAGAATCACCGCGCCGAGTCGCCCGCTGTACCGACGCTCCAGTGCCGCCAGCCGGGTGCTGGCACCGCCGGTACGGCCGGCGACGGCAATGGCAGGGCGAAGGACGAACGCCGACGTACCCATCAGCACGGCTCGCAGCAGGCTTCGACGCTTCATGGCTCACCTTTGCCCAGTTGGGAAACGATCGTGCGCGTGGCGCACGGACCCGCCCATGGTGACCGCCAGCGCGGGCGATTTCCGGCGTGGAATGAGGCATTTCCGGGGCGGATGCCCGCGACCCATGAGAGATTGCCGCGAGCCTGCTGCGGCAATGGCCGCGCCAGCTGCGCGCGCGCTGATGGGCGCCTGTGCATTGATCTGGCGTCGGACTGTCGTGCTTGCACAGCCCCTGCGACAGGTTGTCGCACCACCGCGTTCACGTTCAAAAACCGCCGGGTCACCATGCACCGCGGACATACAATGGCCGGATGACCGTGTTCACCTCATCGCGCAAGCGCCAACACATGCTTGCATCGCGGGCTGCTGCCGTACTGCTGGTGCTCGGCATCTGCAGTCCGCTGGCATCGGCGATGGATCCCCCGGTTGCCGCCACCCATCCACCAGTCCCCGACACCATCCAGCAACGTGCCATGGCCTGCACCAGCTGCCATGGCGTGCATGGCGAGGGCGCGGCGGACAGCGTGGGCAGTCCGCGTCTGGCCGGCAAGCCGGCCGGCTACCTGCTGCAGCAAATGCGCTACTTCCAGAACGGCCAGCGCAGGAATACCGCGATGGAATACGTTCTGCGCCAGCTCGATCTGCCGTACATGCGCGAGCTGGCGGGGTACTTCGCCAGCCAGCAAGTCCCCTACCCGCGGCCACCACTGCCGGCGGCATCCGCCGCGACGTTGCGGCGGGGCGAACAGCTGGCATTGCATGGCGACCCGAGCCGCGGGGTCCCGGCGTGCACGCGCTGCCATGGCAGCACGCTCACCGGCGTGGAGCCGATGATTCCCGGCCTGGCCGGCCTGTCCGCTGAGTACCTCAACGCACAACTGGTTTCATGGCGCACCAACACCCGCGCCGCGAAGGAGCCCTTCTGCATGGGTATCGTGGCCAATCGCATGCGCGCGACGGATGTCACCGCGGTCGCCGCATGGCTGGCCAGCCGCCACCTTCCGTCCGACATGCGCCCGCAATCCGCCAGCGCGCAAACCGAGCCGTTGCCGGGCTGGTGCGTGATGGGCGACGACGGAGAACGACCGTGAAGCGCTGGCCTGGTGCCCTGATCGTGCTGGTGCTCGCGGCGCTGCTGTACTGGCGCTATGCCGGTCCCACCAGCGACCCGCAAACGCCGCTCGCGCAGCAGCGCGCCGACGCCGCCGCGCTGCGCGATCCGGCGCTGATCGCTCGGGGCAAATACCTGGCCACGGTCGGCGATTGCGCCGCATGCCACACCATGCTGGGCGGCACGCGCTACGCCGGCGGGCGTTCGCTGGCCACGCCGTTTGGCGATGTGCCGGCGCCGAACATCACGCCTGATCCGGACACCGGCCTCGGCCACTGGAGCTTCGATGATTTCTGGCAGGCCCTGCATGACGGCAAGGGCCGCCACGGCGAGCTGCTGTACCCGGTGTTTTCCTACACTTCGTTCACCAGGGTGACCCGCGACGACGCACGGGCCATCTTCGCCTACCTGCAGTCGCTGCCACCCGTGCCGCAGGCAGCCACCCCCTTGGGGCTGGCGTTTCCCTATGACGTGCGCAGCGGCCTGCTGGCGTGGCGCGCGCTGTATTTCAAGGCCGGCGAGTTCCGTCCCGATCCGGCCAGATCCGCGGAGTGGAACCGCGGCGCCTATCTGGTGCAGGGATTGGGGCACTGCAATGAATGCCATGCGCCGCGCAACGCGTTCGGCGGCATCACGCAGAATGGACGGCTGACCGGTGGCCAGATCCCGCAACTGGAGTGGTACGCACCGGACCTCAGTACCCGGCGCGGCGGTGGCCTGGAGGGCTGGAGTGCCCGGGACATCGTCGATCTGCTGCAGCGCGGCCAGTCGGCAAAAGGTGCCGCGTTCGGGCCGATGGCCGAGGTGGTGTACAACAGCACCCAGCACATGACAGACACGGATCTGCAGGCGATGGCCGTCTATCTGCAGTCGTTGCCGCCGCGGGCGGTGGCGGCGGCACCGGCACCGCTCAGCCTGGCGGCGAGCGGCGGCCGGGGCGAGAAGATCTACACACAGCATTGCGCCGACTGCCACGGCACCGATGGCAACGGCGTGGCGGGCATCTACCCGCCGCTCAACGGCAACACCTCGGTAAACGAGCCGACCGGCATCAACGCGATCCGCTCTGTGCTGCTGGGCGGCTTCCCGCCGGTCACCGCGGGCAATCCGCGGCCGTATTCCATGCCGCCGTATGCGCAGCCGCTGAGCGATGACGACATCACTGCCGTGATCAGCTACATCCGCCGGTCATGGTCGAACAAGGCCTCGGCGGTGAGCCCGGCCGATGTCGCCAAGCTGCGACAGGCACCGAACGACTGAGGAACCCGGTCAAAGCGCGGGCGGGCTTTCGTTGCCACGGACGGCGAATGCCGGGACGCGGCAAGCCACCCGCGGATCGGGCGGCACGGCGCTGTCGCGATCAATCCCCGCCCGTTCCGGCTCCACCAGCAATCGCCCCTTCGATACGCCGATCGGGCACCAGCCAGATCAACGCCACCAGCACGTACAGCGCCTGCGCGGCCCACGGCCGCCAGAACGTCAGCGCGATGCCGCTGAGGTAGAGCAACGGCGAAAGCTTGCCTTTCCAGTCGGCGCCGATTGCTCGCCGCAGCACCGAACCCGGTCCCTCCGTCGCGATCAGGGCTTGCTGGAGCATCCAGTAAGCCACTGCGGCCATCAGCAGCACCGTGCCATAGACGGCCGTCGGCGAGGCGGCGAAGTGGTTTTCGCCCATCCATGCCGTGGTGAAGGGAAACAGCGACAGCCAGAAGAGCAG
>JAPHUU010000193.1 GCA_026193555.1 Rhodanobacter sp. | reverse complement strand
CCGCCCGGACCGGGGCTCGGCCTGCGCGTACCCTGCTCCTTCTTCGGCTGACCGAACAACCAGATCAGGGCCAACACGATCACCCCGAGGATGAACACCGGGATGCCGACCGCGGGATTCCAACCAATCGCGAGTACGGGTTGAATCGTCATGACGAACTCCTCAGGCAGCTCCGGCCAGTTTAGCCGCTTCGGCGAGATCGACCTGCACCAGTCGCGACACGCCCGGCTCGCGCATGGTCACGCCGCACAGTTGGGTCGCCGCTTCCATGGTGGCCTTGTTGTGGCTGACGAAAATGAATTGCACCTTCTCGCTCATCTCGCGGACCATGCGCGAGAAGCGCCCCACGTTGGCCTCGTCCAGCGGTGCATCGACTTCGTCGAGCAGGCAGAACGGCGCCGGATTGAGGCCGAAGATCGCGAATACCAGCGACACGGCGGTCAGTGCCTTCTCGCCGCCGGACAACAAGTTGATGTTGGAGACGCGCTTGCCGGGCGGACGCGCCATGATCGACACGCCGGTGTTGAGCAGGTCGTCGCCGGTCAGTTCCAGATAGGCATGGCCGCCACCGAACAGGCGCGGGAACAGTTCCTGCACCCCGGCATTGACCTTGTCGAAGGTTTCCTTGAAGCGCTGGCGGGTTTCGCGATCGATCTTCTTGATCGCCCCTTCCAGCGTTTCCATCGCGCTGACCAGGTCGGCCAGCTGGTTGTCGAGGTAGGTCTTGCGCTCGCTCTGCTCGGCGTGTTCCTGGATCGCGGCCAGGTTGACCGGTTCCAGTCGGGCGATTTTCTGCGCCAGCTCACCGAGTTGCTGGCGCCACTGGTCGGCATTGATGTCGTCGGCCAGCTCGGTCAGCAACGTCTCCAGGTCGAGGCCGGAAGCGCTGATCGCCTCCGCCAGCTGATTGGCGCGCAGCTGCAGCGCCTGCGCGGCCAGGCGCTGTTCGGACAGGCTCTCGCGCAGCGCGGCCAGGGCCTGTTCGGCCAGATGGCGCTGCTGCTCCAGCTGGCGGAACTCGGCGTCGCAGTCTTCCAGCGCACGCCGCGCTTCGACCAGTTGCCGGTCGATCAGCAGACGCTGGTCGAGGTAGGTCTGACGTTCGCCCTCGAGTTCGGCGATCGGGTCGGAGCCGGCCGCCAGTTGTTCGGCGATCGTGTTGCGGCGCGCCTCGATCTGCCGCAGTTGGGCCTCCATCCGGCCCAGTGCCTGCTCCAGCGAGGAAAGCGAGGAACGCTTCGATTCCAGCGAAAGTGCCAGCGAGTGTGACTGGTCGGCCGCCTCGCGCGCATTCATGCGTGCTTCCTCACGGGCCTCCAGCAGCGCGCGCCGTTCGTTCTCCAGTTCGCGCCGCTGGTCTTCCATGTCGCCCATGTGGTTGACCGATTCGTCCAGCCGCGCCCGCGCCTCACGGGTGTGACCCTGCAACTCGTCCAGCTGGCTGATCAACTCGGACAGCTCGCCGGCGACCTTCTCCGAACGGGCGCGGGCGGTCTCCATCTTGCCGCGATGGCTCTGCAGCTGACCGGCCAGCTCGGACTGGCGGCGGTGCGCGTTGTACAGCTCGCGCTGGGCGTCGTCGCGGGCGCGCTCGACTTCGAACTTGCGCGTGCGCAGCCCGTCGAGCTGTGCGGTCGCCTCGACGATGCGCGCTTCCAGTGCGCCGACCTGCTCGCCCAGCGTGCGGATCTCGCGCTCGCGGGCCAGCACGCCGACCTGGCTGCCCTGCGCCCGGCGCACCCGCGCCCAGCCCGGACCCAGCCATTCGCCGGCGCGCGTCATCACCGACTGGTACGGCGCCAGCGCGGACAGCGACGCCACCCGCTGGTGCGCCTCGGCCAGCGACTCGGCCGACAGCACATGACCAAGGATCGACACCGCGGCGGCGGGACCACTCACATGCGCAGCCAGCGTACCGGCAATATTGGCGCCGCCCTCGGTACCGTCGAGCAGGGCCACGTCGGCGTTCTCCAGCGTGCCGAATTCGCCCGCCAGTGCGTGTGAGCCATCGACCAGCACGCTGTCCAGGAATCCGCTGAGCGCGGTTTCCACCGCTGTCTCCCAGCCGGCCGCAACCTGCAGCGATTCGCCCAGGCGCCGCGACTTGTCCAGTCCCAGTCGGGCCAGCCAGCCACTGGCCGCACTCTCCTCCTGGCCCAGCGCGGCGTGCTGCAGGGCCTCCAGCGAGCCGAGCCGGCCGCTGGCGGACTGCAGTTGCTGACGGGTTTCGTTGAGTGCGGACTGCACCTGCCGTTCGTCGTCCAGCACCTGCTCATGCGCCAGCTTGTGCTGGTCGAGCACGTTGCCAAAGGTCTCCACCCGCTCGCGCTGGGTGTCATGTTCGATCTGCAACTGCCCGGCGGCATCGTCCAGCGCGGCGACATCGGTGGCCTTTTGTTCGGCCTCCAACGCCTCGCGACGACGCGACAGGTCGACGCCCTGCCGATCCAGATAGTTGATCTTGGTGCGCTCCACTTCGGCGGCGCGGCTGGATTCCCCGGCAATCCGGGTGTGACTGTCCCAGCGCTGCTGCCAGTCGGCCAGCCTGGTCTCGGTGTCCCGCTGCGCCTCGGACGTGTCTTCCTGCAACTGCTGCAGCGCTTCGAGTTTCGGCTCGCCCTCGGCCAGCGCCATGCGCAGCGTCTCGATCTGCCCGCTGTCGGTGGCGATGTGGGTGGCCAGCTCGGCATGCTCGCGCTCGGTGTCACCGTGGGCACGCTGCAGGCGATCGGCGGTCTCGCGGTTGTGGCGCACCTGCTGCTCGACGCGGGCGATCTCGGCACCGACCTTGTAAACCTCGGCCTGCACCGCGTTCAGATGCTCGCTGGCGCCGGTATGGCGCTCGCGCACGGTTTCCAGCTGCGCCTCGATCTGCCGCTGAACGGCAAGCTGTTTCTCGATCGCGGTCTCGGCAGCGGACATCGCCACGCCCTCGCCGTCGTGCTGGCCCTTCAGACCGCGGTATTCCAGCGCCCGCAGCTCGGCTTCCTTGCGCGTCTGGTTTTCCTTCAGCGCCTTCCAGCGTTCGGCGGCACGGGCCTGGCGGTTGAGGTGCTCGAGCTGCTTGTCCACCTCGTCGCGCACGTCGCGCACGCGATCAAGATTCTCGCGGGTGGCCTTGATCCGGCTCTCGGTTTCCTTGCGGCGCTCCTTGTACTTGGAGATGCCGGCGGCCTCCTCCAGGTGGGTACGCAACTCTTCCGGATGCGCCTCGATGATCTGGCTGATCATGCCCTGCTCGATGATCGAGTAGCTGCGCGGGCCGAGGCCGGTGCCGAGGAACAGGTCGGTGATGTCACGGCGGCGGCAACGGCCACCGTTGAGGAAATACGCGGACTGGCCGTCGCGGGTGACCTGGCGCTTCACCGAGATCTCGGCGTACTGGCCGTACTCGCCCTTGATCGAACCGTCGGCGTTGTCGAAGATCAGCTCGACCGTCGCCTGCCCCACCGGCTTGCGCGTGGTGGAGCCGGAGAAGATCACATCAGTCAGCGAATCACCACGCAGGCGGCTGGCCGCGCTCTCACCCATCACCCAGCGGATCGCGTCGATGATGTTCGACTTGCCGCAGCCGTTGGGACCCACCACGCCGATCATGTTGCTCGGCAGATGCAGGGTGGTCGGATCCACGAAGGACTTGAAACCGGCGAGTTTGATGGTGGTCAGGCGCATGCGGGCATCAGTGGGTCATCGGCAGCACCCGCGCAAGCGGGAGAGAGGGAACTGTGCCAAACGCGGAGCGGAGCTGCAATGCGTTCAGGCGTGAGATACAACATCATGAATAACACGCAACATATTGTTATCAATATCTATTGCTTTTCAATGGCGTCGATCGACAGGGCGTGAATGCCGTGATTCATCAAGTCATCCAGTGCAGCGTAGACCATGCGGTGGCGTTTCAGGGGCAACTGGCCGGCAAACGCGGCGCTGACGATCCGCACATGGAAGTGCCCCTTGCCCTCGCCCGCGTGTCCGGCGTGCTTGTGGCCCTCGTCGATCACCTCCAGTTCGGTGGGCGACAAGGCCTCAGTCAGCCGCCGCCGGATCTGCTCGATCACCGCCTCGCTCATGCCGGCAACGTCTTGCGGAACGGCCGCACGCTGACCTCGGCGTAGACGCCGGCGGCGACATAAGGATCGGCCGCAGCCCACGCCTCCGCCTCGGCCTGGCTGGGAAACTCGGCGACGATCAGGCTGCCGCTGAAACCGGCCGGGCCAGGCTCTTCCGCAGCGATCGCCGGAAACGGCCCGGCCAGCAGCAGGCGGCCGTCGTCCAGCATCTGCCGCAGGCGCGCCAGATGCTGTGGACGTGAAGCCGTGCGCGCTTCCAGTGAATTCGAAACGTCAGTGGCAATG
>JAPHUU010000431.1 GCA_026193555.1 Rhodanobacter sp. | reverse complement strand
GAACTGCAATCGCTCAACGCGCTGACCCCGGCCGAATGCGAGACCGGCCTGCTGATCCACCCGTTCGTGCTCGACAATTTTCTCGACTACAACGACTTCCTCGACGTGGTCGACGCGGCGGTGCAGACACTGGGGCTGGAGGGCGAGTGGCAGGTGGCCAGCTTTCATCCCCGCTACCAGTTTGCCGACAGCGCGACCGACGCGATCGAGAACTTCAGCAACCGCTCGCCGTTCCCGATGCTGCACTTGCTGCGCGAGGCCAGTGTGGAACGCGCCGCCGAAGCGATGAGCGACCCTGACGAGATCTACCGACGCAACATGGACACCTTGCGGCGACTGGGCAGTGCGGGCTGGCAGGCGTTGTGGCGAGACGAACAAGGCTGATCGGACAGAACCGAACCGGCCGGTTCATATCCGCCTTGGCCATTGTCGTCATACTGGGGAGTGAACACACTCCACGATCCCTACGCCGAGAGCGTCGACCCCAGCGTGCACTGCACGTCCTGCGAAGCTGTCTGCTGTCGCCTCACCGTGGTACTGATGCCCGAAGACCGCGTGCCGGAATGGCTGATCGATCGCGACACCCACGGCATGGAAACCCTGGCCAAGGGCGAGGACGGCTGGTGCGCGGCGGTGGACCCCAACACCTCGCGCTGCGGCATTTACGATGAGCGCCCCGCGATCTGCCGCAAGTACGCGATGGGCAGCCCGAGCTGCCGCGACGAGCGGCACAAGTGGTTCGGCGCGACGATCCCGACCCTGGTGCACATGCTGTAGGAGCACACCCTGTGCGCGAGGGAATTCCTTCGGTCATGCGCGAATGCTCTTCGGTAATCCTGCCAAAAAGGCATTCGCGCACAGGGTGCGCTCCTACGCGGTCGCCCCGGGACTGAAGATCAGCGCGACCTCGTCGGCGGCAAGCACCCGCCATTCGCCCAGCGGCAACTCACCCAGGGTCAGGCCACCCACCGAGAGCCGTCGCAGCGTCTCGACGTGATTGCCGGCCGCGGCGAACATCCGGCGCACTTGGTGATAGCGCCCTTCGGTGACGGTGAGACACGCGTGACGTGGCCCGAGCACCTCCAGCACGGCCGGAGCCAGCGGCTCCTTCTCCGACTCCAGCATCATCGTGCCGCTGGCGAACAGCTGGCCCTCGTCACCGCGCAGATCCTCGGCCAAGGTGGCTTCGTACACCTTGGCCACCTGCGCCTTGGGCGAAATGATCCGGTGCAACAGCGCGCCGTCGTCGGTGAACAACAGCAGCCCGGTGGTGTCGCGATCGAGTCGTCCCACGCTGGACAGCGCCGGCGAGCGCACGCTGAAGCGCGGCGGCAGCAAGTCGTACACCACCCGGCCCGGATCCTTGCGCGAACAGGTGACACCGAGCGGCTTGTTGAGCATCACGACCAGTCCGACCGGCGGATCGAGCGGTTCGTCGTCCACGCGGATGGTGTCATGCGGCACCACGTCGTCGGCATACAGCACCTCGCCATCCGCATCGGTGATGCGACCGGCGCGGAACATCTGTGCCACATCCTTGCGGCTGCCATAACCCAGGTTGGCGATCAGCTTGACCAGTTTCATGCGCGCACTCCCGTTGCTTCGATCACCTTGAACCCTTCCTGCACGATCACCGTGCGTACCTGCTGAAAACGCGTCGCCAGGATCGCCTCATATGGCAGGTGCCGGTTGGCCACCAGCCACAGCCGCCCATCGGCTACCAGCGCATCGGCGGCAGCGATGATGAAGGCGCGGCCCAGCTGCGGCAGGTCGGCGCGGCCCTGATGGAACGGCGGATTGCAGACGATGGCGTCGTAGCGCTGCGGCAGACCGCGGGTGACATCGTGCCAATGCACTCCAACCGCCATCTCGCGACCGCACGCTCTCAGTGCTCGCTCGATATTGCAGCGTGCCGGTTCCAGCGCGCGTGCCTCTGCCTCGTAGAGGTCGATCGCATTCACTTGCGGACAGCGCGCCACGACCTGGCTGGAAAGATAGCCGTAACCGGCACCCAGATCGGCCACCCGGCCATGGAGGTCATCGGGAAGATGAGCAGCCAGCAGCGCCGAGCCGCGATCGACGCGATCCCAGGCGAACAGACCGGGGCGACTGACATAGCCGTCGACAATCTCCCGCGGCGCATCCAGCGCCAGCCATTCGTCCAGGATGGACCTGTCGATCTCCTCCGGACCGGGCGTGCTCCAGAACACACGGCACTTGTGCTTGGACAGATGCTGCACGCTGCCGGTCAGCCGCGCCAGATCCGCCTCGCCCGACTTCGCCCCCTCGGCGTTGGGCATGCTCGCCAGCAGCATGCCGCCGGGTGCCAGGTGGCACAGTGCCTGGGCAAACAGTGCTCGCGCCTCGTCGCGCTGACGTGGCGGCAACACCATGACCAGCGGAAACTTCTCGTCTGCGGCAGGCTCGTCGACGCGCAAACCATTGCGCCCGAGCTCGTCGGCAAACGGCAGGAAGCTCTGCTGGCACATCCAGCCGGGCTGGGCCATCTCGCGCACGCGCGCGCCGGCACGGGCGCGCAGAAACAGCACGCGGCCATCTCCCGGCAGCGTCAGGACCGCCGTCTCGAACGGAAACAACAGGGCCGCCAGCGCCATATCGGGCGCGGCGGCGAAAACGCCGGCAACAGTCACATCATGTCTTCAAGAGTGGAACAGAGGCGGCATTGTACGTGGCTGCTGCGCAGACCGGCCTCCATCCCGGGGCTTCAGGGCGTTGCCGCCGCCGACGAGGCCCGCGCGGGCAACTCCTGCAACATCTCCGCCGCCAGCGGCCGATAGCCACCATCGAAGTGGTGACCGCCTTTCTTCGGATGAACGGTGACCCAGGCCGGCAGCTTCGGCTCGGTGCAGACGCTGTCGTCGGCATCGTCCAGCCCGTAATAACAGACCACCGGCGGACGGCCCTGCAGGGCCAGCAGCGGCGGCAACGAGTCGTAGTGCCGGATCGGGTTGATATGCTGCATCACGGCCTTCAGATGCTCCTTCCACCACCCCTGCTTGATCATGTAACCCTGAAGCTCGATCTCGAAGTTCAAGTCCCGACTCGGCGACAGCAGCACCATCTGGGTGATCCGCGCGCGGTTGGCCGGGCTGAGCTTGTCGACGATGGTCGGCAGCACGTCGGCGCCGAATGAGAATCCGATCAGCCACACCCGCTGCTTGCCCCATTGCGCGGCGTACTTCGTCATCAGGGCATCGAGTTCGGCGGCGGAATCGTCCGCCGTGCGGTTGCGCCAGAAGTACTTGAAGGTATTGACCCCCAGCACCGGAATGCCGCGGTCGATGAAGGCGATGCCCAGGCGCCGGTCCAGGTCGGCCCAGCCGCCATCGCCGGAGTAGATGATCGCCATCACGTCATCCTTTCCCGGCGGCGGTGCGGTGGCGACGCGGCTGACCGGCAGCACCACGGTGGCCTTTTCCAGGCTGACCCGCGAGAACGGGCTCCAGATCATCGCGATACCCAGCACACACGAACCCACGGCAGCCAGCATGATTGCTTTCCCTCGTTTCACCGACGCACCACTCCGGAGAGTCCACCGGAAATCAGGCTCGCCACATTGGTCAGGATGATCGGCAGCGCGATGCCACCGGGGACCGCCATGTAGCGAGGCTCCCATTCCGGATCGAATTTGTCCTTGTAACGCTGCAGACCACGGAAGTTGTAGAAGCGTTCGCCACGACCGAACACCAGCGCGCCAAAGCGATTCCACAGCGGCGCCTGGCGCCGGTTCTGCAGTCCGGCCAACGGCGCCATGCCGAGGTTGAACCAGCGGTAACCCTCGCCACGGGCCCACTGCATCAGTTCGACGAACAGATAATCCATGATCCCGGTCGGACCATCGGGCAGGAAGCGCATCAGGTCCACCGAAGCCTCTTCCCTGCTGTCATTGAGCAGCAGATTGGCAAATGCCACCGGCTCGCCGTTCTGCCACAGCACGGCCATCGGCGTGCGCAACAGATAGCGAGGGTCGAACGCCCCCATCGAGAAGCGCTTCTCGCGTGCTCGCTTGTCGGCCAGCCACGCGTCGGATATCTGCTTGAGTCGGGGCAACAACGCGTTGACCTCTTCCGCCGGCACGATTTCCATTCGCAGACCCTCGCGGGTCAGCTTGTTGACCGTGTTGCGCAACACCTTCTTCGATTTGCCGTCGAGGTTGAAGCTTTCCAGCCGCACTCGCGCTTCCTCGCCGATCTTCAGCAGGGCCATGCCCACTTCCAGATAGATGTCCAGGTTGGCCGGACTGACCTGGTAGAACACCGGCCAGCCACCGGCGTGCTCGCACTGCTCGATGAAGGTCCACACCAGCTCGCGTCTGGCCTCCTCGTCGCCACCCACGGGATCGCCCATGGTCACCCAGCTGCGGCCCGAAATGTCGTACATCACGAAGGCTTTGTGCGCTGGATCGAACAGCAGGGTCTTGTCGCCCATCAAGGCCAGATGCGCCTGCGCCGAGGGAAATTGCTTGATCAACGGCAGTGCCCATGCCAGCTCAGCCTCGCCCGGCGACGCACGCTTCACGCGCACCGGGCGAATCAGGCTGGCGAGCGCGAACAGCATGCCGGCCGCCGCCGCGGCCACCAGCGCACGCAGCGCACGCGGTGCGCCGCCGCGGTAGAAGGTGAATTCCCACCACAACGTGCTGCTGTAGTCGACGTGCTTGTAACTGAACATCACCAGCCAGGTGGCACAGCCGAAGATGGCCAGGATCGCCAGGATCCAGCGGATCGAAAACGTGGTACTGAACAGCGACGCACGCCGATAGAACAACCGATGCGCCGGCGCCAGCGCCATCGCCAGCAAGGCCAGCAGGGTCGCCTCCTCGTAGTCGATGCCCTTCAGCAACGAGAACACCGCACCAGCCACCAACAGCACCAGCGCAAGCACATACGCCGCGTCCAGCCGCCGCTGCAGCCCGCGCGCCAGAATCAGCAGCAGCATGCCGATCACGCTGGCCAGCAGATGCGAGACTTCCAGCACCGACAACGGCAGCACGTCGCGCAGGATCGCCATGCGATCGGGCAGCGCCCGGGTCGCACCGGAGAACAGCAGCACCGCGCCAGAGACCAGGGTCAGACCGGCGAAGAACGAAGGCAGCAGGCCGGTGAACCACGGCGTCAGCAGGGACTTCTGGCGCAAGCCGCGGGCCTCGCGTTGCAATACCAGCACGGTGGCGGTGCACAGCGGCAACAAGTAGTAGATGACGCGGAACGCAGCCAGCGCGCCGAGGATCGGCGCGGTCAGAGCCTCGTTGCCGGTGGCGCCGAACCCGGCCAGCATCACCGCCTCGAACACACCGAGGCCACCGGGTACATGGCTGATCAGGCCGATGATCTGGGCAATCACGAAGATCGCCAGGAAATGACCAAAGCCGTTGTTGAGCTGATCGGGCATCAGCACGTAGAGCACCGCGGCAGCCAGGCCCCAGTCGAACGCGCCCACCAGGATCTGCTTCAACCCGGTCAGCGTCGAAGGCATGCTGACCTGCCAATGCCAGATCTGCAGTGGACGCCGGATCAGGCCGCCGGCCAACCACGCGAGCGGCAACAGGGTCAGCCCCACGCCCAACGGCAGGCTCAGCGTGGCCAGTGGAAGACCCGGTGGCAACGGCACCCACAACAGGGTCACCCCGGTCAGCGCCAGCAGGCCCAGCCAGAAACTGAGGGTGCAGAACAGCACCACCCGCGCCACCTCACCGGTGGTCAGGCCATTCTGGATATAGAAGCGGTAGCGGATCGAACCGGACACCAGCAGCGACATGCCCACCGCATTGCTGAACGCATAGCTGATGAACGAGATCATGGTGACCCGCCGCCAAGGCAGCTTGCGACCGACCGAGGCGAGCGCAAAGCGGTCGTACAAGGTCATCACCGCGTAGCCGAGCAGGGTGAACGACGCGGCCAGCAGCAAGCGCGCGTGCGACAGGCTCTGCACGTACTTCCGCACCTGGTGATAGTTCACTTCCCTGGCCAGCAAGTGCAACACCCACAGCGCCAGGCACAGCATGCCCACCGACAGCAGCGGTCCGGCCAGTCGACGCAACACCACGATGCGCTGGCTCGGCGGCACCAGGGCTGGCTCGGCGCTCACCACCGGCTCAACCATCGATCTGTTGCTCCACGTGATGCAAGACTCCGGAGGGAACGCCTGATGCAGGACCTGCGTCCGTGGCAACGAACGCAAAGCTGCCGCCGGCAACCCGGAGGCCGCAGGATCGTGCCACGACTGGCATTCGTCGAGCTTTCAGGCGAGTCGCTATGCGTTCGCCGTCCCCTGCCCCAACCTGCCTGCCCAGCGGTAGAGCAGGATCATTACCACGGTGAACGCCGCTCCGCCGACCCAAAGCGCCGGACCGCTCGCGTACGCCTCGCCCACCAGGGCAAGCGGGTAGTCCTGCCCGGAAAATGCAACGCAGGCGGCGATGGCCACGCCCAGCAGTCCCTCGCCAACGATCATGCCGGAGGCGAGCAGCACGCCCAGCTGCTTGGTGGCTTCGGGGTTCTTCGAAGTACGATCGGCGCGACGGTCGAACCACCAGCCGGCGACCGCGCCGACCACCACCATCAAGGTGCTCTGGGTTGGCAGGTAGATGCCCAGACCCACCGCCAGCGGCGACAGATGCGCGGATTTCGTCGTACGACGCAGCACCTCGTCAATGGCGATCATCGCCACGCCGATGACCCCGCCGATCTTGATCAGGCCCCAGTCGATGTTGTTCTGGATCACCCCCTGTGCCAGCGCCGAGATCAGCCCGGCCTGCGGTGCAGGCAGCGCATGAGCGCGATGCGGACCCGGTGCGCCGACGAAACCGTAGGCATGGTTGAGCAGGTCGAGGATCGGCGGAATGATCGCGGCGCCGGCAAGCACGCCGATCACCAGCGCCCATTGCTGCTTGGACGGCGTGGCGTCGACCAGCTGGCCGGTCTTCAGATCCTGCAGGTTGTTGTTGGCGATCGCCGCGGCGGCAAACACGATCGAGGTGATGAACAACGCGAAGGCCACCAGCGCGTTCTCGCTGCTGACGGGGAGGGCCGAACGCACGCCGAACACCAGCAGCAGCGCCGCACTGATCACCACGATGATGCCGATGCCCGACAGCGGACTGTTCGAGGAACCGATCAGACCGGCCATGTAGCCGCACACGGCAGACACGAAGAAGCTCATCAGCACCACGAAGATCAGGCCACCCACCACCAGCGCCACGATGTGATCGGACAGCCCATGGCCGGCGCCGGTCACGAAATTCGCGATCAACCAGCCGATCGGCACCAGGCAGGCCAGCGAAATGAGCGTGACCTGACCGATCGGAATATCCTGCTCGGTGCGTGGAAGTGACGCCGCGTTGCCCGCACCCCGCTCGCGCGAGGCAGCCATCGCCGAGACCAGCCCGCTGATCACCGGCTTGACCAGCTTGGCCAGGGTCCAGATCGCGGCCACGCCGATCGTGCCGGCGCCGACAAAGCGGACCTTGTGGCTCCACGTTACGTTGGCCAGATCCGCAATAGAACCGCCCGCCGGTGCCAGCGCGGAAAAATGCGGCACGCCCCAGCCCCAGCCGACCAGGGCGCCCACCAGCATCGCGATACCTACCCACAGGCCGACCAGATGGCCGATGCCGAACAGCGCGAATGAGAGGAAGAAGTCGAACCCGGTCACACCGCCCGTGTCGCCGACACGGAAGTAATGCACCACGTCGCCCGCGAACACCCGCGTCGCGACCACCACGGCGAACACACCCGACACGATCGAACCCCACAACACGGCCAGCAGACCAACGCGGTTGGCTTCGACCGCCTCCGTCGCGCTGATGCCTTCGCCGCCACCGGCCCCCACCTTGAGCACCTCGGCGCAGGCCACACCTTCGGGATAGGGCAGATCGGAATTGGTCACCAGCGCACGGCGCAGCGGGATCGAATACATCACACCCAGGATGCCGCCCAGCGCGCAGATGGCAAACGAGGTCCAGTAGTTGAAGCCGGTCCACCAGCCGATGAGGATCAGGCCCGGCAGCACGAAAATGATCGCGGACAAGGTACCGGCCGCCGAGGCGACGGTCTGCACGATGTTGTTCTCCTGCATCGTGGCGCCCTTGAAGTAGCGCAACACGGCCATCGAGATCACCGCCGCCGGGATCGAGGTGGCGAACGTCAGACCGGCCTTGAGGCCGAAGAACACGTTGGCCGCGGTGAACACCAGGGTGATCAACACACCGATGATCAGGCCGCGGACGGTCAGCTCCGTGCGCGGTTCGGCGCCGGACGATGATGGATGACTCATGAAGCACTCTCCCCCGATGGATGCTGCTGCGGAAGATAGCGTGGATGGGCTGCCGGTGGGAATTCCCGGTACGCAACAGCGTCAGCGAATGCCGCACGCCGTACTTGCCGCGGCCCCTGTCACAGGCGCAGCAGGCTCTCGAACCGGCGCGGCTCCCCGGACAGGGGATCCCGAAATGCCAGCTCCCGCGCCAGCAGCTTCAGCGGGCGCTGGTAATCGTCGGCGGCCGCTTCGGACAACTGCGGGTAAGCGGTGTCATGCACGATCGCAGTACCCAGCGCCGCCATGTGCACGCGCAGCTGATGCTTGCGGCCGGTGACCGGGTGCAGCGCGTAACGCCAGCAGTCGTCGCCGCGCGCGATCACCTCGATCCGCGTCTCGCTGTTGGGCGCGCCTTCGACCTCGCACATGCGAAAGAACGGCTCGCCGGTGACGATGCGCGAACGGCGAACCAGCGGAAACGCCAGCTCCGGCAACGGTGCCGCCAGCGCCTCGTAGCGCTTGTCGATCCGGCGCTCGCGAAACAGTGCCTGATAGGCCGACCGGCTGGCCGGATTCGCCGAAAACAACACCAGCCCGGCGGTGGCGCGGTCGATCCGGTGCAGCGGTACCAGCTCGGGATTGCCGAGCCGCCGGATCAACCGCCGCAGCAGGGTCTGCTCGACAAACCCTCCCGCCGGCGTCACCGGCAGGAAATGCGGCTTGTCCGCCACCACCAGATGCTCGTCCACATGCAGCACGGTTTCGGTGAACGGGATCGGCGTCTCGTCAACCACCTCGCGGTAGTAGTGGATGCGCATCCCGGCCCGATACGGCGTGCTTGCCGCGATCGCGACCCCCTGCCCGTCCAGCACCCGCCCGCGCGCGATGCGATCCAGCCAGGTCGCGCGATCGATCGCGGCGAACCGGGCGCACAAGGCGTCGAGCACGCTCGCCCACTCGCCCGCGGGCAGATGCACGGTGCTGGCATGGGTGTCGCGGCGGAAGTGCGAGCTGGGCATGATGGCATCAGTCTAGCGTTGCACTGTGGGAGCGGCTTCAGCCGCGATGGTCTCGCCATACCAGGAAAATTCAAGAGCATCGCGGCTGAAGCCGCTCCTGCAGGCAATACACACCCGCCAGAAAACCAAGCGGAGCGCCAGCGCGTACAATCGGCGGTTGTTGTCCCGAGGCATGCCCCATGGCGCTCAATTCCACCATCTACAAAGTCGAACTGCAGATCAGCGACATGGATCGGCATTACTACGCGACCCATGCGCTGACCCTCGCGCGGCACCCCTCGGAAACCGAGGAGCGGTTGATGGTGCGGCTGCTGGCCTTTGCGCTGTACGCCGAAGATCGGCTGGAGTTCGGCAAAGGCATCAGCGACGAGGACGAACCGGCGCTGTGGCGCAAGGACTATACCGACGAGATCGAGCTGTGGATCGAGTTGGGCCAGCCCGACGAGACCCGCATCCGCAAGGCCTGCGGCCGCTCGCGCCAGGTGGTGGTGATCAGCTACGGCGGCAACGGTGCGGAAATCTGGTGGAACAAGGTCGGCGCCTCGCTTGGCCGCAACAAGAACCTCACGGTGCTCGACATCGCCCCGACCACCGTCGCCGAACTGGTCGCGCTGCTGCAGCGTGGCATGCGCCTGCAATGCCTGATCCAGGACGGCCAGCTACAGGTGATGAACGATGCCGACGCGGTCGCCGTCGACCCGTTGATCCGGATGGCACCGGCTGAAACGGTAAACTGAACGCCCCCGTTCCTGATCGACCGCAGCGCGCTGTCACCCCGTTGCGCACCCATCCCTTTCCCTGGAGTCACCCCATGCGTTGGTTGCTTTCCCTGTTCGCGCTGGTTGTCCTTGCCGCCTGCACCGCTGCACCGCCCGCCCATGCCGGCGGACAGGTCGACAAGCTGGGCATGATCGACACCACCGTCGGCACCGGCGTCGAAGCCAAGGCCGGCATGAAAGTCACCGTGCACTACACCGGCTGGCTGTACGACGACAGCGCCAGGGACAAGCACGGCACCAAGTTCGACAGCTCGCGTGATCATGGCCAGCCGTTCTCCTTCGTCCTGGGCGAAGGCAGCGTGATCGAAGGCTGGGACCAGGGCGTGGCCGGCATGCACGTCGGCGGCAAGCGCACCCTGCTGATCCCGGCCGCGCTCGGTTACGGTGCGGACGGTGCCGGCAGCGACATCCCGCCGAATGCCTCGCTGGTATTCGACGTGGAGCTGCTGGACGTCAGCGCGCCCTGAACCCGGCCGCGTCGACCGGGTAGGAGCGCACCCTGTGCGCGATTGCTCTTCGCATCAACCGTGACAAGAGCCTTCGCGCACAGGGTGCGCTCCTACACAGACGGCGGGAAGGCTGCTCAGGCTTCCTGCGCCGCCTCGTCCCGCCCCTGCTGGCGAATGATCGCCTCCTCGCGCGCGTCGATGATCGACTGCATCACGCTGTCGACATCGGCGATGCGTTCGTCGAATTCGAAGTGGCCGGTCAGTTCGGTATCCGGGTGCAGCTCGCCCAGCTCGTACAGCGCCCACATCTCCTCGCCGTAGTGCGTGTCCAGCAGTTCCGGCGCAAAGCGCGACAGACTGATGGTGATGTTGCCGACATCGCGCCGCAGCATCGTTCGCGCGGCGTTGTTGCCGGAGGCGCTGACCGCCTGCGGCAGGTCGATGATGACCGGGCCGTCCGGCCCCACCAGCACGTTGTATTCGGACAGGTCGCCGTGGATCAGCCCCACGCACAGCATCCTGGAAACCTGCTGCATCAGGAAGCGATGGTATTCACGAGCCGTTTCGGGTGAAAGCTCCACCTCACCCAGCCGCGGCGCGGAATGGCCGTCCGCGTCGGTGACCAGCTCCATCACCAGCACGCCGCTGAAGTAGCCGTAGGGCCTGGGCACGCGCACGCCGGCGGCGGTGAGCTGGTACAGCGCGTCGACCTCGGCGTTCTTCCACGCGGCCTCGGCCTCCTTGCGGCCGAACTTGGTCGCCTTGCCCATCGCGCGTGCCTGCCGGCTGCCGCGTACCTTGCGCCCTTCCTGATACTGCACCCGCGCCTGGAAGCTGCGCTGCGCCATGTCCTTGTAGACCTTGGCGCAGCGGATGTCCTCGCCCGAGCGGACGATGTAGACGGAGGCTTCCTTGCCGCTCTTCAGCGGTCGCAGCACCTGATCGATCACGCCTTCGTCGATCAGATCCTGCAGTCCCTTGGGTGTCTTCATGCGTGAGAGAGCTTCAATGGTTCGTGGAATAATGCCCATTATGGCTGATCGGCGGTGCTCACCAGCCTTTTGGGGAAGGTAGACGGTCAGCCGGCATGCAGTCCCGTCACGCCAGGCCCGCCCGTACCGCCGCCGCGATCTCGAAGGAATGCCGCCTTGCCGCATGCTCGAAGATGTTCGCCGTGATCAGCAACTCGTCCGGCCGGTGGTGCGCCAGGAAGGCCTCGATGCCATCTTTCACGGTATCGGCATCGCCGACCACTGCGCAGGCCAGCGCCCGCTCGACCATCTGTTTTTCCGGCGGCTCCCAGAACGACTCGATGTCGTCGAGCGGTGGCGGGATCAGCCCCGGGCGGCCGCGGCGCAGATTGACGAAGCTCTGCTGCTGGGTGGTGAACAGGCGGCGAGCCTGCGCATCGCTGTCGGCGCCGACCACGTTGATGCCCAGCATCGCGTACGGTTGCGGCAACCGCGCCGAGGGGCGGAAATCGCGGCGATACAGGGACAGCGCCTCGTCCCTTGCCTCGGGGGCAAAGTGCGAGGCGAACGCAAACGGCAACCCCAGCCGCGCCGCCAGGGTGGCGCTGAACAGGCTGGAGCCGAGCAGCCACACCGGCACCTCGACCCCGGCACCGGGCACCGCACGCACCGGCTGACCCGGCCTGGCCGGCTCGAAATAGCCGAGCAGTTCCAGCACGTCCTGTGGAAACGCATCGGCACTGTCGACATAGCGGCGCAATGCCTGCGCCGTGGGCTGATCCGTACCGGGCGCCCGGCCCAGTCCCAGGTCGATCCGTCCCGGATACAGAGACGCCAGCGTACCGAACGCCTCGGCCACCTGCAGCGGCGCATGGTTCGGCAACATGATCCCGCCGGCACCGACGCGGATCGTCGAGGTGCCTCCCGCCACATGGCCGATCAGTACCGCGGTGGCCGCGCTGGCGATGCCGGGCATGTTGTGGTGTTCGGCCAGCCAGTAACGCCGGTAGCCGAGGCGCTCGGCCAGCTGTGCCAGATCCAGCGTGTTGCGGAAGGCCTGTGCGGCGTCGCTGCCTTCGGTGACCGGCGCCAGATCAAGGACGGAAAACGGAATCATCGCGCGCGCTCTTGCAACGGAAGCCCACGATCTGGGGGCTGTCGCGGCGATTGCCAGCGGATAGCGCGCCCTGTGGCCCCTACAATGGCCCCCACCTCTCTGCATGGCACCCCGATGACCGAACCCGTTCGCCTTGCCAAACGCGTCGTCGCGCTGACCCAGTGCTCGCGACGCGAAGCGGAGCAGTACATCGAGGGCGGCTGGGTGCGAGTCGATGGCGTGGTGGTCGAAGAGCCGCAGTTCATGGTGGACTCGCAAACCGTCGAGCTCGATCCCGGCGCCCGGCTGATCGCTACCGAGCCGGCGACCCTGGTGCTGCACAAGCCCGTCGGCTACGACGCCGGCAGCGGCCCGAACCCCGCCCGCGCGCTGGTCACGCCGGACAGCCGTTGGCCCGATGACCCGTCCGGCGTGCGCCCGCTGAAGCGCCACCTGCAACGGCTGACCTCACCACTGTCGCTGCCGACCGAGGCCAGCGGCCTGCTGATTTTCACTCAGGACTGGCGCGTGACCCGCAAGCTCACCGAGGACATCGACCGGGTCGAGCAGGAGTTCGTGGTCGAGGTCAGCGGTGAGCTGTCCCCCGAGGGGCTGGCGCTGCTCAATCACGGTCTGCGCTTCAACAACTACGCGATGCCGCCGATCAAGGTCAGCTGGCAGAGCGAGCAGCGGCTGCGCTTCGCCTTCAAGGGGCTGGCGCCAACCCAGATCGAGCCGATGTGCCATGCCGTCGGCCTCGCGGTGGTGTCCATGAAGTGCCTGCGGGTGGGCCGCATTCCGCTGGCCAGGATGCCGCCTGGACAGTGGCGCTACCTGGCACCGACCGAGCGAATCTGAGGGGTTGGGTCGCCGCAAGTTACATTTTTCCTGAACGGTGCCGATAAGAGAGCGTGACCGGAACCCAGGCAGACAAGGAGATGGGACAAACGCTGATGGTCAGCAAGTGGCGGCGCCTGCTTGGCAGCCCGGAGGAGGATCCGGACCGTGCCGGGCCCATGATTCCCATGCAGCGGGCACGGGCGATCGCGCCTGCTTCATGCCAGACCCCAGCAGCGTCCCCATCACCGATACTGGCCGGGCAGGTCCACACCCGTTTCTTTCAATTCGTGTTCGACCTGCCCGACTGCCGGGGCAGCGAACCCGGCACGGCCGAACTGGCCATGCTCGCGCGGCTGGAAGTGCTCAGCACGGACTTCGACATACGCAACCTGCCACGGCCGCCGACCGTGCTGCCGCAATTGATGCGGATGCTGAAGAGCGATGATGCGGCGGGCAAACAGTGGGCCAGGCTGGTCGGCCGCGACCCACTGATGGTCGGTGAAGTCATGCGGGTCACCCGCAGTGCGATGTACCGTTCTGTGCAACCGGTCAGGAGCCTGCGCCATGCCGTGATCCTGCTGGGCCAGGATGGCCTGCGTCGCGTGCTGACCGAGCATGTCATGAAGCCGGTCCTGCTTGACAACGCCGGCACCCGCAGTCAGATCGCCGGCGAGCGTCTGTGGCAGCACTCCGAACGCTGTGCGCATGCCTGTACCTGGCTGGGAAGATATGCCGGCTGTGATGCTTTCGAAACCTATCTGGCCGGCATCGTCAGTCATGCCGGCGCCGGCGCGATGGTGCGCCTGCTGGCGCCCTTGATTCCGGGTGAGCAAATGTCGGTTTCAGGAAAATTTCTCGACGCCTGCGCGCAGCTCGCCGCGAAGTTGACGGTGCAGGCAGCGGAGTACTGGCAGTTGCCGGCGAACGTCATCGAGGCGCTGACGACACGTCAGTTCGATGGCCCTGCACGAGATGCGTCGCCGCTCGCCAAGGCCCTCGCCTGCGCCGACGTGCTGGCCATGGCACGCCTGCTGACCGAACACGAGCGGCTGCCCACCGACCTCGACTTGAGTCGCAGCTGGCCCGAGGTCTATGCCCCCTCTCTCGTGGACGGTTGCCAGCAGGACTTGCGCCACCAGTTTGACGGCAGCGAGGAGCCTGCGGACTGAGTTGCTGCTCGCACGACGGCAGCCGCGCGTCATCCGCGCCCATTTCGGAGCAGCCCGGTCGGGCGGGCCCGCCTCGACCCGCGACGCGGTTGCAGGCAACCCCGCCAAGGCCACCGATAGCAGCGTAAACTTCCCCCTGCGCCGCCGGTGACGTCCATCTGGCAACGGACGCCTGGCTGCCAGTATTTTCCACACCGACAACCGCACCATCCACCTCCCGGAGAACAGCATGAGCAAGGGCATGGATTCAAAGAAGAGCGAGAAGAAAAAACCGGCCAAGACCATGAAAGAGAAGAAGGCGGCCAAGCAGGAAAAGAAAAAGAACCAGTGACGCCGGCAGTCAGGGCCAGCGCATTCGGGTAGCTGTCCCTGGCGACGCAAAGGACAGCTACCCTGAAGCGCCAGCGCTTCTGATCCGTGCAGCCTCAACGTCTCCTCGCCGGCCCTGCCACGCCAGACATGAAGTACGCGGGACAAACGCGACGGTATCGAAAAAAGCCCACTCGCAAGGCCGGATCGGCCCGGGTTCGGCTTCCAGCCAACCGCTCAATACTGACCCATGTAATCCCGCTTGCCGATCTCGATGCCGTTGTGGCGCAGCAGCGCATACGTCGTGGTGACGTGGAAGAAGAACTGCGGCAAACCATAACTCAGCAGATAGGCCTGCCCGTTGAAGCGACGCTCCTTGGGCGTACCCGGCCGGGTGACGATCTCGCGCTGCGCGGCCGTTTCGAACTGGGCCGGACTGAAACCGTCGATGAAGGCGATCGTGCGTGCGACCAGCCCGCGCAGCTGCGCGAAGCCCTGCTCATCGTCGTCGTACTTGGGCACATCGGCGCCGGCCAGACGCGCCGACACGCCGCGCGCGAAGTCGCAGGCGACCTTCACCTGCCTGCTCAAGGGAAACATGTCAGGAAACAGCCGCGCCTCGGTCAACGCCGAAGCCTCGATGTTCTTGTCGACCGCATGCACCTCTGCCTTGGCCAGGATCGCATCGAGGCTACCCAGCATCTGTTTGAAGACGGGAATGGAACTGGCGTACATCATGTCGCTCATGGTGATTTCCCTGGTGCCGCGGTGAATGAGGGCTGCAGCGTAACCGCTTGACCGCTGCGTCACCATGCCGACGACAGTGCGGGCTCCTCGCCGGCATCGTGCGCCGGACTGCCCCGCGGGGCGGCCGCGCCGATGGGGCGCGAATGTCCCGGTGAAACGGCCAGACTGCGTTTTCTGCCGGTCGGATGCCGTGCTAGCTTGATGATTCGTCCAATGCATCGTTTCCACACCCAACAGGCCAGATCATGACTACCGTGTTGCTGACCGGCGCCAGCGGATTCCTTGGCGGACATCTGCTGCGCGAACTGCGCGCGGCCGGCTGCGCGGTCAAGGCACTGTCGCGGCGTCCCGAATCCGATGCCGCGATCGCCGCTGCGGGTGCCTTGCCGGCACGTGCCGATTTGACCGACCCGGCCAGCCTGACGTCGGCCATGGTCGGGTGCGATGCGGTGTTCCATGCGGCAGCGGACACCAGCATGTGGCGGCGCCGGGCAGCGGCGCAGACAGCCACCAACGTCGACGGCACCGGGCACCTGCTGCGCGCCGCCGAGGCAGCGGGCGTCGCTGCCTTCGTGCACACGTCCTCGGTAGCGGCCTACTCGCATCTGGTGCACGGCGTCATGGACGAGTCGGTGCCGCAGCGCGGCGGCGAGAGCTGGATCAACTACGAGCGCACCAAGTTCCTGTCCGAACAATCCGTGCGCCGGTCCGGCGTGCCGTGGATCGTGTTCAATCCGACGCATATCCTGGGCCCTGGCGACCGCCACAACTGGGCGCGACTGATCATGATGGTGGACCGCGAGAAGCTGCCGGGCATTCCGCCGGGCATCGGCGCCTTTGCCGATGCGCGGGAGATCGCCAAGGCCCAGGTGCGCGCGTGGCAACGCCAGCGCTTCGGGCAGGCCTATATCGTCGGCGGCGAGCAGGCCAGTTTCGTCGACTTCGTGCATCGCGTGGGCACGGCCCTGGGCAAGCGCACGCCGCGTGGCGCGATGCCCGCGTTTGCCCTGATGAGCTTCGCCCGGCTGGCCGACGCCTGGTCGCGGATCAGCGGCAAGGAGCCCGACATCACCCCCGAAGGCGCCATGTTGACCTGCCACAAGCTGCGCGTGGACTCGACCAAGGCACGACGCGAACTCGACTATGTCGAGACGCCGCTGGACAAGCTGCTGGCCGACACCCTGGGCTGGATGCAGCGCGAAGGCATGGTCGGGCACGTCGTGCGCCGCGGGCCGGCCGCCTGATCGGCGCATCGCCATGACGGGAAAGTCAATGACTTGTCGCCCGGCGTCCGCTGGGCTACACATGCGTGTTGTCCACTGTTGCCCGTGCCGCCCACGTCCTGCGCTGCCCCCGCGTAGCCCGAGCGCCGAGAGAAAACCACGATGAACCAGAAGCCTGCGCCGACCGACAAGCCTGTCGCGCACACGCCCTTCATGAGGCAGTACCTGGCCGCCAAGGCCGAGCACCCCGAGGTGTTGCTGTTTTTCCGGATGGGCGATTTCTACGAGCTGTTCTACGACGACGCGCGCAAGGCGGCCCGGCTGCTCGACATCACGCTGACCCAGCGCGGCCAGTCGGCCGGCGCGCCGATTCCGATGGCCGGCGTGCCGTATCACGCGGCGGAAAATTACCTGGCGCGGCTGGTACGCCTCGGCGAGTCGGTGGCGATCTGCGAGCAGATCGGTGATCCGGCACTGGCCAAGGGCATCGTCGAGCGCAAGGTGGTGCGCATCATCACGCCCGGCACGGTGACCGATGCGGCGCTGCTGGAGGATCGCCGCGACAACCTGCTGCTGGCGATCGCCGCCGGCGCCAGCAGTGGCTACGGACTGGCCTGGGTCGACCTGTCCAGCGGCCGCTTCCTGCTCAGCGAAGTACCCGACGCCGAGGCGCTGGCTGCCGAGTTGGCACGCCTGCAGCCGGCCGAGACACTGGTCGACGAAAGCGTGGTCTGGCCGAAGCTGGTCGCCAGCCTGCCCGGCCTGCGTCGGCGTCCGCCGTGGCACTTCGACGTCGATGCGGCGAAGCGCGAACTGAACCGCTTCTTTGGCACCCGCGACCTCGGCGGCTTCGGCATGGATGGCCTGCTGCTGGCCACTGCCGCCGCCGGCTGCCTGCTCAGCTATGTCGAGGAAACCCAGAAGAGCGCGCTGCCGCACCTCACCGGCATGGCGGTGGAAAGCGCCAGCGAGACGATCGCGCTGGACGCGGCAACCCGTCGCAATCTGGAGCTGGACACCCATCCCAGCGGCCGCACCGAGCACACCCTGCTTGGCGTACTGGACGAGACGGTGACGCCGATGGGCGCGCGCCTGCTGCGTCGCTGGTTGAACCGGCCACTGCGCGCGCGCGCGCTGTTGCGCCGACGCCACCAGGCGATCGGCATGCTGATCGACAGTCGCGGTTACTCGCCCCTGCACGACACACTGCGCGGCATCGGCGATCTGGAGCGAATCCTGGCCCGCGTGGCGCTGCGCTCGGCGCGTCCGCGCGACCTGTCCACCCTGCGCGATGGCCTGGCTGCCGCGCCGGGTGTCACCAGTGCGATCTTCCCTGATCGCGAAAATCAAGAAGCGGCCATCCATGGCCGCACTCTTCAACAAGAGCTCAGCCCGCTGCTGCATGCGCTGGTCGAACGCATCGGCGACCATGCCGAGACCGCCGCCCTGCTCACCCGCGCGGTCGTGGCGCAGCCGCCGGTACTGCAACGCGATGGCGGGGTGATCGCCGAAGGCTACGACGCCGAACTGGACGAGCTGCGCCGGCTCTCCACCCATGCCGACCAGTATCTGGTCGAGCTGGAGGAACGCGAGAAGGCCGCCAGCGGCATCAACACGCTGAAGGTCGGTTACAACCGCGTGCACGGCTACTACATCGAGATCAGCCGGGCGCAGTCCGACAAGGCACCCACCCATTACACGCGCCGGCAGACCACAAAGAACGCCGAACGCTACATCACCGAGGAACTGAAGAATTTCGAGGACAAGGTGCTGTCGGCGAAGGAGCGTTCGCTGATGCGCGAACGCGCGCTGTACGAGGCACTGCTCGACACGCTGACCGGAACGCTGGAGCCACTGAAAGTCGCCGCCGCCGCAATGGCCGAGCTCGACGTGCTCGCCACCCTGGCCGAGCGCGCCGAGGCGCTGGACTGGAGTGCGCCGGAACTCACCGACGACGCCGGCATCCACATCGAGCGAGGTCGCCATCCGGTGGTGGAGAAGGTGCGCGACGAGCCGTTCGAACCGAACGATCTTCGACTGGACGATGATCGCCGCATGCTGGTGATCACCGGCCCGAACATGGGCGGCAAGTCCACCTACATGCGCCAGAGCGCATTGATCGTGCTGCTCGCCCACATCGGCAGCTACGTGCCGGCCTCACGCGCGGTGATCGGCCCGATCGACCGCATCTTCACCCGCATCGGCGCCGGCGACGACCTTTCCCGCGGCCAGTCCACCTTCATGGTGGAGATGAGCGAGACCGCCAACATCCTGCATAACGCCACCGCCGACAGTCTGGTGCTGATGGACGAAGTCGGTCGCGGCACCAGCACCTACGACGGCCTGTCACTGGCCCGCGCTGCCGCCGTGCATCTGGCCCGCAACAGCCGCGCCTACACGCTGTTCGCAACGCACTACTTCGAGCTGACCGAACTGGCCGGCGAATACCCCGGCATCGCCAACGTGCATCTCGATGCGGTGGAATACGGCGAGCAACTGGTGTTCATGCATGCGGTGAAGGATGGCCCGGCCAACCGCAGCTTCGGCCTGCAGGTCGCCGCGCTGGCCGGTCTGCCGAAATCGGTCATCGCCGACGCACGGCGAACCCTGGCGGAACTCGAGCGCGGCATGCATGGGCAAGCCGCCAGGCCGGCGGCGTCCGCCGAATCGCCACAACTCGGATTGTTCGCCCCTCCCACTCCCGCCGCGGCAGAGCTGGCCCTGCGCGACATCGATCCCGATACGCTGTCGCCGCGCGAAGCACTGGAAGCGCTGTATCGACTGAAGGCGCTGACCTGAACGGCTAGCCGCGCCCCCTCCCCGCGGGGAGGTCAGGCGAATCCGGCCGTGCTCAGGCCGCCTGCTGCCCGCGCACCGAATCCAGTGCCTGCCGCAGATCGGCCCACAGGTCATCGACATGTTCGATGCCAACGGACAGCCGCAGCAGGCCCGGCAAGATCCCGCACTGCGCCTGGGTGGCAGCATCCACAACGCGGTGGGTGAGTCCGGCCGGATGCTGGATCAGGGTGTCGACCGAGCCCAGGCTCACCGCCGGTGTGGCCAGCTTCACCGCGGCCATGACAATGCCGGCTGCGGCATGGCCACCGTGCAGATCGAACGCCATCAGGCTGCCCGGCCCGCGCATCTGCGTACCCAGCAGATGCGCGTTGACCACCGTGCCAAGGCCGGGATAGGAGACCTTGGCCACCGCCGGGTGGGTGGCCAGTTTCACGGCCAGACGCTGTGCGTTTTCCTGCGCCTTGAGCACCCGCAACGACAATGTCTGCAACCCACGATGCAACAGATAGGCACCGAGCGGATGCAGCAACCCGCCGGTGGCCGCGCGCACCTGGCGCAACGCCGAGGCCCATTCCGCGTTGCAGGCCACCACGCCGGCGATGACATCGCCATGGCCGCCAAGAAACTTGGTGCCGCTGTGCAGCACCAGCGTCGCGCCCAGCGCCAGCGGCTGCTGCAGCACGGGCGTGGCGAAGGTGGAATCCACCAGCACCGGCACGGAGCCGGCCGCTCTCACCACGGCGGCGATGTCGACCAGAGCGAGGGTCGGGTTGCCCGGCGTCTCGATGATCACCAGCGCGGTATCGGCGTTGACCGACGCGGCGACCTGTTCCGGCGTGACCCAGCGGGTGGCGATGCCGAGCAGGCCCGAATTCAACAGGTGATCGCTGGTGCCGTACAACGGGCGCACCGCCAGCACGTGCTGGCCGCG
>JAPHUU010000232.1 GCA_026193555.1 Rhodanobacter sp. | reverse complement strand
CCCCATGGATGGTCGGGTCGACAGGAACCGCCGTATGCGGAACCGCACGTACGGTGGTGTGGGAGGGGGCCGGAGGATTCCGGCTCCCTACCCGATGCCAGGGGCGATGGAAGCGGGGTCGCTGCCACGTCATCGTGAATGCCTGGGACGGTCACCTGGGCTGGTCCCGCCAAGGTCCGCGGACGAGTGGCGGGTCATGCCTGGTTTGAGGACGAAATTCCGCGGTCCAGGCACGATTTGCCGTGCTGGGTCATTGGGGTTACCTTTCGCACATCCGCGCCGCGATGAGTCCGGGGGACTTGTTGCTCCTACAGGGGGAAAAAGCGCGGGTATCTGTCGATACTCAGCGAGAGACCATGGATACCCGAAATCTGCTCAACACACCCCGGCATGCGCGCGGGGCCGTCAAGCCCGTCGTGATTGCCGTCATCGCCATCTTTGCCTTGCTGGCAGTCGGCGCCTGGTTCCTGATCATCCTGCCGCACCAGGAACTGATCATGTCCGACTCAGGTGGTCATCCGTCCACGCCGGTCGCCACGGCGACCCATGCGGCATTGCCAGCGCCCGTCGATGTGGCCGGCATGGACATCAATCAGCTGCTGGGTGAGGCCCGCAAGGCGATCAACGAGCAACGCTATCTGGCACCCGCCGGCAACAATGCCTTCGAGTTCTACCTCAGGGTGCTGGAAAAGCAGCCGGGCAATCGGGTCGCGTCCGACGCATTGCGCGAAACCTTTCCGTTCGCCGCCAATTCGGCCGAGCAGTCGATCAACTCGCGCGACTTCAATGGTGCGCAGCGTCAGATCGAACTGCTGGCCAAGGCTGACCCGGCCAACTTCACGCTGACCATCCTGCGCTCCAAGCTGGACGCTCAGCGCAAGCTGCAGGACAAGCAGCAACAGGAGGCGACGGATCAGCAGAAGGCGCAGGATCTGGCGGCGGCCAAGGCCGCCGCGGACAAGCTCGCCGCGGACAAGCTCGCCGAGCAGCAGAAAACCCTGCTTGCCGAACAGGAGAAGGCGAAGCAGGCGGGTGCCGCGCAGCGGTCGAAACAGCAGGCCACCGGTGCGGGAACGGACGCAGTGGCCGCCAACGCGGCGGCGGCAGGCAGTGCGCAGAACAGCCAGGCCGTGCTGGTGCAGGAGGTGGCGCCGACCTATCCTCGAGCGGCGCTGCGTGCGCGAAGGAGTGGCTGGGTGGTGGTGTCATTCACGATCAATCCAAACGGGCGCACCAGCGATGTGCAAGTGGTGGACTCGCAACCACGGCGCTTGTTCGACCGTGCCGCGACGGACGCCGTGCGCCGTTACCGCTTCACACCCGCAATGAAGGATGGAGTAGCCGTTTCCACCGTCAGTCGGCAGCGGATCGATTTCAGCCTTTGACACCGACATCCAGCGTGATCTGAACGGCAACGGCACACCACCAAGGTGTGCCGTTGCCGTTTGTGGCACCTGCGCTGAGTGGATCAAGCGCCGTGGCGGTGGCGATGTCCTGAGTGATGGCGCCTGGCTCGCTTCTTTTTCGGAGCGGCATGGTGTGGCGGCGGGGCATTGCCTTCGATGTTTGCCCAGTCGACATGCGGCAAGGCAAGCAGGTCGTCGAACACCATCGGCATCAGGCCGCTGGGGGCCGGGCCGGTCGAGTTCCACAGGGTGACCACGCCCACATGGTATTTCGGAAAGAAGCCGATCATCGTGCGATAGCCGGCCACGGCGCCAGCGTGGTAGATCAGGGTTTCGCCACCGTAGGTAAAAACGCGCCAGCCCAGCGCGTAGTGCGCGGCGGTCAGTCGCGCCCGTCGCCATGCGGTTGCATGCAGCTCGCTGGGGGTGGCCACTCCAGGCGCATGAAGCACGTCCAGCAATGCGGAAGACAGTACGTCCTGGCGCCCGCCCATCTGCGCGACAAGCCATTTCTCCATGTCGTGCAGGCTGGCATTGACACCCGCTGCCGGCGCCACCCGGTAATAGGTTTCACTGGGTTTGAACGGAATCCAGCCTCGCGCCGACGCGCGATGCGGGCGTGCCCAGCTCTTGCTCGACTCCAGTGCGGCCAGGCCATAGCTGGCGGTGCGCATCCCCAGCGGATAGAAGAGGCGCTTGTCGACCAGGTGATAAAAGAAATCGCCGGTGCGCGCGAACACCACGTCGCCGATCATGCCGAAGGCGACGTTCTGATAGCCGTAGCACTGGCCGACGGCGCAGGTCATGTTCACTTCGTCCAGCTTTCGCACCAGCTCCTCGTAGGGAATGTCGCCCTCGAGCATGTTGTCGTAGGTATTGCGTGGCAGGCCCAGCTTCTGGCCGAGGATGTCGGCGACCGTCGCTTCATCGGCGGCTTGCATGTCCTTCAGCTTGAAGTAGGGCAGCACGTTGACCAGCCTGGTGTCCCAGCTCAGTTTGCCGTCGTTCACCAGCAGACCGGTCAATGCAGTCGCGAATGCCTTGGACAGGGAGGCGAGTCGGAACACGGTGTCTGGCGTGACCGGTTGTCGGGTTGCCGCATTGGCGTAACCGACGGTCTGCTCGAAGACGACCTTGTTGTCGATCACCACGGCGGTGGCCAGACCGGCGACCGCATGGCGGTCGGCCAGTCGATCCAGCCAGTGTTGATAGTCCGCCAGCGTGCTCTTGACGCGCGCCGCCGGCAGGCGCTGCCCGGCAGGGCTTGCCGCCGTGGAAGCATGAAGCGTGGTCGCCGCCGCAGGCGCGCGCAGCGATACGCTGGCGAGTCCGAGAGAACCCGCGATCAGCAAAAAAATCTTTTGAAACTGCATGTTATTCTGACGAGGTCCTGGCGCGGTGGTGCGCCGAAGGGTGGAGAAACTACCGATGGTTCTGATCATTTTTCTGGTTGTCGTCCTTCTGATTGTCTTGTACTTCGTGGGTATCTACAACGGACTGGTTACGTCGAGAAATGGCTACAAGAACGCCTTTGCGCAGATCGATGTGCAGCTCACCCGCCGGCACGATCTGATTCCCAACCTGGTGGAAACCGCCAAGGGCTATCTCGCCCATGAACGCGGCACCCTGGAAGCGGTGGTGCAGGCCCGCAACGCGGCAGTCAGCGGGCTGGCCGGTGCCAAGGCCAACCCGGGTGACCCGGCCGCGATGCAGCAGTTGGGCGCCAGTGAAAATGCCTTGACCCAGACGTTGGGTCACTTGTTCGCGCTGCAGGAAGCGTATCCGGATCTGAAGGCCAACCAGACCATGATGCAGCTGTCCGAGGAGTTGACCTCGACCGAGAATCGGGTTGCCTTCGCCCGCCAGGCCTATAACGACTCGGTGTTGAGCTACAACAACCGGCGCGAGGTGTTTCCTGCCTCGGTCGTGGCGAACAGCTTCGGTTTTGTCGTGGCCGAGCCGCTGAAGATCGAGGATCCGGCCGTGCGTGACGTGCCGAAGGTTTCCTTCACCTGATTGCCGCTGCATCGCGGCGACCGCCGCGATGCACCCTTTCAGCTGCTGGAGGCTCCATGGATTTCTTTGCGCAACAGGCCCGGGTACGCGGCAGCAGCCGGCGACTGGTCGGGTTGTTCGTGCTGGCCGTGATCGCGATCGTGGTGGCGATCGATGCGGTGGTCTGGTTCAGCATGGGCCATCGCCCGGTGGCCGGCGAGCCGGCGCAATCGAACCTGCCGCTGCTGTTCGCCAGCACCCTGGTGGTGCTGGGCGGGATCGCGCTCAGTTCGCTGTTCCGCATCATGAGCCTGTCCGGTGGCGGCAAGAGCGTGGCCGAAAGCGTGGGTGCGGTTGCCGTGCCGCCGGACACCAGCGATCCGGAACTGCGCCGCCTGCGCAACGTGATCGAGGAGGTGGCGATCGCGGCGGGCGTGCCGGTGCCGGACATCTACCTGTTGGCCGACGAGCCGGGCATCAACGCGTTTGCCGCCGGGTACTCGACCTCCGATGCGGCCGTGTGCGTGACCCGAGGTTGCCTCGACAACCTGAGCCGCGACGAGTTGCAAGGCGTGATCGCGCATGAGTTCAGCCATGTCCTGAACGGTGACATGCGACTGAACATCCGCCTGATGGGCTTGTTGTTCGGCATCCTGGTGCTGGCGATCGTGGGGCGCCGGGTGATCTGGTTCGGCGGTGGCCGCAGCAGTCGCCGCGATGGCGGCGGTGGCCAGGTCTGGATGATCGGCCTGGCCCTGATCGTGGTCGGCTATATCGGCTATTTCTTTGCGCGGCTGATCCAGGCCGCCGTGGCGCGTTCGCGCGAGTCGCTGGCCGACGCCTCGGCCGTGCAGTTCACCCGTCAGACCGACGGCATTGCCGGTGCGCTGAAGAAGATCGCGGTCCTCAGCGAGGGTTCCCGGCTGCAGGTCGCCAATCGGCACGAAGTGGCACACATGCTGTTCGGCGAGGCGGACCCGTTCAACGCACTGTTCGCCACCCATCCGCCGTTGTTGCAGCGCATCCAGGCACTGGAGCCAGGTTTTCGCGAGGAAGAACTGGCTCGGCTGGCGGCATCGATGCAGCAGGCTGCCGAGGCGCCACCCGCTGCGAAGGAAACCCCGAAAGCCCGCACTCCGCTGGGAGTACCGGGCATGGCGCTGCCTCCGGTACTGCCTGCGGTACTGGCTGGAGGAGCCGTTGCTGCCGGTGCCGGCGGTGCGCCAGCAGCCGCCGGCTTCCAGCGAGCCGCCGCGGTGCATCAGGCGATGCCGGTGGCCTTGAGTGAGGCTGTGCAGCACCCCGAATCCGCGCTGGCGGTGATGCTGGCGCTGGCGCTGTCACTGCAGACCGAACTGCAGCCGGCGCAGCGGCGGATCGTGGCCGATGCGTTTGGCGACGATGTGCAACAGACGGTACAGACGATGGTTGGCGAGTTGGAAGCACTGGCGCCGATCGCACGCCTGCCGCTTGTCGCGATCGCGTTTCCCGCGTTGAAGCAGCTGCCGGACGGACGTCAGCAGACCCTGCTGGACACGCTCGATGCCCTCGTCAAGGTCGATGGCAGGGTTGACCTCAACGAGTATTGCCTGGCCCGGCTGCTGCGCGTGCAATTGCAGGAGGCGCGGCAGCCCCGCCGCACGCCGATCGATGGCCTGAAGAAACTTCCGGCCTGTCGCGAAAGCCTGATCCTGGTTTGCACGGTTGTCTCGGCGGCGGGTTGTTCCGATGAAACAAGTGCGCGTCGTGCCTGGCTGCTGGCGATGCAGAATGCCTTTCCCGGCGAGGCGATCGAGTGGTCGCCGCCGCCCGCGGCGTGGCAGGCACCGTTCGAACGCGCGCTGGATGACCTGGACGGTTTGATGCCGGTGGCGAAGGAGCTGGTGATCCAGAGCCTGGCCCGCGCCATTGATGCCGATGGCGTGGTCAGCGTGGAAGAGGCCGAATTGCTGCGGGTGATCTGCGCCAGCCTGCACTGCCCGGTGCCGGCGTAAGCAGTAGGAGCGCACCCTGGGCGCGATGCATTCGCGCACAGGGTGCGCTCCTACAGGATCTGACGCTCATGGCTTGCCCAGGATCAAGGCACTCGCCCGCTCGGCAATCATG
>JAPHUU010000396.1 GCA_026193555.1 Rhodanobacter sp. | reverse complement strand
TTCACCGCCGCCAGCACCGCACTGCTGTCGGCGCGGTGGTCGACCACGCCGAGTACGCCGCCCGGCTTGAGTACGGCGTAGAACGCCTTGAACATCGCCGACGCGGTACCGGCCATCACCCAGTTGTGCACGTTGCGGAAGGTCAACACCAGGTCCGCCGACGCGGGCGGACCGAATACCGGTGCCTTCGGATCGAATTCGACGAAGGTCGCATTTCCGTAATGCGCCGGGTCGGCGGCGAACTTGCGATGCAGCGCATCGTCGTCGCTGCGCGCCTCGCCGTTGCCGGTCGGCGCCTGCACCGCCGCCACATAGTGACCGTTGTCATGCAGCAGCGGCGCCAGGATCTCGCTGTACCAGCCGCTGCCCGGAGTGATCTCGATAACCGTCAGATCCGGGCGGATGTCGAAGAACTGCAAGGTGGCCTTGGGGTGACGGTAGACGTCGCGGGCGCGGCTGGCGGCCGGGCGCCAACTGCCATTGAGCACGCTGTCCAGCTGTGCCGAAGTGAAGTCGTTGGCGCTGGTGGGCGGCACCAGCTCGTCGCTGGGCTGGTCCTGTCCGGTCGCCGCGGTTGGCGCCGTCCGCGCCGCAACGGGGGCGGTCAGGCCAAGACAGCTCGCCAACAGCAGCGCAGCCCAGGCGGAACCCGGTCGATGCGCCAACGTCGCGTCCTTTCCGATATCGCTTTTCATCGACTACTCCTCGGCTCCATTGACGATCCCGCTAGAACGCAATGTCACGAATGCGGCGCGCAAACCAGATGCGGAAGTCGGGCGCCCCCGGCATGGCGGACGCTGGCCGCCGATGTGCGCGTCCGGCTTTGATGCCGTGCCTGGCGCACGCCGACGTGACGAACCTGGTGCAGACCCGAAGTGTCTCTTTAACCGCCGGTTGCAGGCCGGCGCCGCAGGACAGATGCCATTTTCAGGTCGGCCCGGGACCGGCACATGTCCGGCTCGCCATGACGATCGGCCAGACGGCCAAGTCTACGGCATGCTCTTGCCGATCCGGCAATCAATAATGGATCAGCGAGCGAATCACCCTGCCCTCGTGGATCAGCCGGCACCAGTCGCCCGCCTCGGCCAGCAACGGCCAGCAACGGCCAGCGCGCGAGATTGCGCGGATCGACAGCACCGTTCTTCGCCACCAACTTGGGCGTGGCGACCGACGCGAACCATTCACCGAGCGGTCGTTCACTGTGCAGGCCGACCCACTCGCCGCGACCATGGCGCAACGCGGCATCCACCGGTTCGCGCTTGATTCCGTCACTGGTCGCAACCACCTCGGAGGGGTAGCCGGTCGCCATCCGAGGAATCGCCATGCAAACACGTCCACTCGGCAAGTCGTCGCTCTCGATCGCCCCGCTGGTCTTCGGCGGCAATGTGTTCGGCTGGAGCGTGGACGAAAAGCGCTCGTTCGAGCTGCTCGACGCGTTCGTCGAAGCCGGCGGCAACCTGATCGATACGGCGGACGTCTATTCGTCGTGGGTACCCGGCAACCAGGGCGGCGAGTCGGAAACCATCATCGGCCGCTGGTTGCAGCACAGCGGCAAACGCGACCGCGTACTGCTCGCCACCAAGGTGGCGAAATGGGCCCGGCAGCCGGGCCTGTCGCCGGTGAACATCCAGCAGGCGGTCGATGGCTCGCTGCGGCGGCTGCAGACCGACCACATCGACCTGTATCAGGCGCATGAGGACGACGCCAGCGTGCCGCTGGCCGAAACGCTGGGGGCGTTCGCGCGGCTGATCGAGCAAGGCAAGGTGCGGGTGATCGGTGCCTCCAACTACAGCGCCGAGCGGCTCGCCGAAGCGCTGAAGGTCTCACGCGAACATGGCCTGCCCCGCTACGAGAGCCTGCAGCCGGAGTACAACCTGGTCAGCCGCGCCGGCTATGAAAGGGAGCTGGAGCCGCTGATCCGGCGCGAACAACTCGGCGTGATCTGCTACTACGCGCTGGCCAGCGGATTCCTCACCGGCAAGTACCGCAGCGTGGCCGACCTGGCACGCAGCCGCGCCCGCGGCGGCGCGGTGAAGAAATATCTCGATCCCCGTGGACTGCAGGTGCTCGCCGCACTGGATGCGGTGGCCGAGGCCCATCACGCCACGCCGGCGCAAGTCGCGCTGGCCTGGCTGATGGCCCGACCCGGCATCACCGCGCCGATCGCCAGCGCCACCAGTGTGGAGCAACTGGCCGAACTGGTCGGCGCCGCCCGGCTGACACTCACCGATGACGACATCGCCCGACTGAATCTGGCCGGCGAGGCCTGATCACTTCACCGCGGCGGCTGATCCCCGGCACTGCCGCCCGGGGCCGGATCCGCCTCCAGATCATCCGGCGACTGCACCGCATAGCCCTGCGCCTTCAGTCCGGCCAGGTAACCGGTGGCTGACAGCAGCTGATCCATCGGCAGCATCGCAAAGGTCTGCCGGTTGCTTTCCAGCGCCAGCGACGCGGTCTTCAGCCAGCTCGCCTCGAGCCGAGCCGGCAGGTCATCCAGCCCGAGCTGATGCGCGAAACCCGCGTCGGTCAGCGCCGACACGCAGGCCCCGCGCCGGTCGCTGACCGGCAGCTGGCGCAGGGCGTGCAGGTCGCCGGTGGCCCAGGCATTCGCGCGGGCGGCGATCGCCGGCATGTCCTGCTCGATGCTGTCCATGGTGCGACTGAAGCACTCCGCGTCGTTCAGGCCGGAACGCTTGAACGCCTTGATCGCCGCGCGGGGCCGCTCGATCACCGCCTGGTAGGTGACCGGCACCAGCTTGACGCCGAACCGCCTGCTCAGCGCCTCCACGGTGGCGCCGATGCCACCTGACTCGCTCAGGCCATTGGTCTTCAACGCCTTCTTGTACAACGCCTGCGCCGCGAAGATCGGCCGCCAGCGTTCGATGCCGCGGTCCCGTCCCAGGTATTTCTGCTTCAGCACCAGCCAGCGTGCGTACTGCGATGCGTCCAATACCTGCTGCAGCGTCTTGCCGTCTTCGTTCTTGCGGGCGCTGTAGGCCGCCGGCAGCAGAAAGAGTTTGCCGAAGAATCCGATGTCGGCCTTCAGTTTCAGCGCCGGAGACAGCAGCACCTGCTGCGACTGGCTGATCACCTGCGACAGGTCGCGCGACTGCCAGCGCATGTTCCGCGGCAATGGCGACAAGGTGCCCAGCACCCACATCACGTGATCACCGCGGGACACCTTCCACATCCCCGGCCCGGGCTGCACGCCGCTGACCGTGACAGCCGCGAGCTCGGCTACCTGCGACGGCGCGGGTGGCGCCGAGTGGGCGAGCACCGGCGAGGAGCCGACCAGTACCCACAGGAAAATCATCCACAAGCCACGCATCGATACTGCTCCTTGCCATCCGGTCCGGCCATTGTGGCGAGCCCAGGCTGACCGGCGTGTTTACCACCGCGGCCAGATCACCGCACGCGAGTCAGCGCGGCAGCCGCGCCGATGCGGGATAGGCCGGCACATCGACGTAGTCGCCGGCCTGCAGCCGCGCCTGCAGCGCCTGCCACCAGGCCGGGTCGAAGATCTCGCCGTGCGCCGCACACAAGGCCTCGCGCAGCGGCGCGGGCACACCGAGGAAGTTGACGAACAGTTCGGGAAACACGTCCTCCGGCGCGGCATACAGCCAGTCGTCCAACGGCCGCGTCTCCTCGTCGTCGCGCATCGGCGGCACCGCGCGGAAGTGGCAGTCGCCGAGCAGGCACAGCTCGTCGTAGTCGTAGAACACCGCGCGGCCGTTGCGCGAAATGCCGAAGTTCTTCAGCAGCAGGTCGCCGGGAAAGATGTTGCTGCCGGCCAGATCCTTGATCGCCTGGCCGTAGTCGCGCATCGCACGGCAGCCTTCGGCCTGCGGCACCTCGCGCACGTACAGATCCATCGGCCGCAACCGGTGTTCCACGTAGCAGTGCGCGATCACCAGCTCGTCACCATCGATGCTCGCCGTGCTGGCGCATTCGGCCAGCAGTTCGTCGCGCAGGGCGGCATCGAACCGGTGCAGCGGAAAGCGCAGATGACGGAATTCCTGGGTGTCGACCAGCCGACCCGCACGATCATGGCGGAACACCAGCCGGTATTTCGCCTCCACCTGACTGCGGGTGGTGTCCTTCGGCCACTCGAAGTTGTCGCGGATCAGCTTGAACACCACCGGCAGGTCATGCAGGGTGAACACCACCATCACCATGCCGCGCTTGCCTTCGGCATGCACCAGTCGCTCCTGCGGATGGAGCGCCAGATGGCCGAACACGTGGCGGTAACGCTCGGTCTTGCCCTGCTTGGCGCGACCCAGCACGGTGTACAGCTCGGCCAGCGGCTTGTGCGGCAGCAGCGCGCGCACGAACGCCACCACCGCGCCGACGTTGTCGATGTCCGCGTGAAAATAGCTGCGTGCGTAACCGAACAGGATCGACACCTGGTCGCGCGCGGTGATCAGCGCATCCACCCGCACGCCATCGTCCTCGTGCACCAGGGCAATCACCAGCGGATGGCGCCGGTAATTGCCTCGCAGGCGACCCACCAGATAGGCACGGCGCTCGCGGTAGAACACCGCCTGCAGCATGTCGATCGACTCGATCGTGGACATGTCCATCTCGTCCAGGCGCCCGGGCAACTCGTGCGCAAGGCGCGCGGCGCAGCCGGCGCGATCGGCGTAGCTGAAACCCGCATCGCCCAGCAGGCGCTCGCACAGTGCCTGCAGGCCGTCCGTCAGCTGATAGCGGCGGTGCGGCGCGGCATCGCTGCCCTCGGTATACGGCTCCCGGTCCAGCGCCACGAACTCCAGCTCGGGTGCCACCCCGCGGGTGTTGAAATGGCGTCGCGACAATGAGTTGAACCAGGTCTTGTACAGCTCGCGGTCGGCCAGCGAGGCGACCTGCTGCTCGTAGACCTGGCGCATCGCGACCCACAGTGCGCGCGAGCGCAGGCGATCGTCCAGCAAGAGGTCCAGTCGCCCCTGGGTCTCGCGGATGCAGATGTCGTAGAGGTCGATCCGTGCCCGCGCATCCACCCCGGCGCGTTGCCAGTCGCACCGTTCGAAACGCCGCCGCGCGCGCCGGGTGATGTCGGCGAAGCGCCCGTTGTAGTCGGCGAACGCATCGACCAGCAGCGCTGCGGCGGCGCGGGCCTGCGTGTCAGCGGGCAGCGAGGGTTCACGGGGCGAACGGGAAGTCATGCTCGTCAGTGTAAGCCGTGCCGGTCGCCGCAAAGCAACGGGGCGCCGCAGCGCCCCGTCACGGTCACACTGGATGACGACAGTTACATCGCCGCGATCAGCGCGTCGCCGAACTCGGAGCACTTCACTTCCGTGGCGCCTTCCATCATGCGGGCGAAGTCGTAGGTCACCCTCTTGGCCGCGATCGCCTTGTCCATCGCCCGGATGATCGCATCGGCCGCCTCGTTCCAGCCCAGGTGGCGCAGCAGCAGCTCGCCGGAGAGGATCACCGAACCCGGGTTGACCTTGTCCATGCCGGCGTACTTCGGCGCGGTGCCGTGGGTCGCCTCGAACACCGCATGACCGGTGACATAGTTGATGTTGCCGCCCGGCGCGATGCCGATGCCGCCCACTTCGGCGGCCAGCGCGTCGGAGATGTAGTCACCGTTCAAATTCAGCGTGGCGACCACGTCGTACTCCTTCGCCCGGGTCATGATCTGCTGCAGGAACGCATCGGCGATCACGTCCTTGACCACGATCTCCTTGCCGGTCTTCGGGTTCTTGAAGCTCATCCACGGGCCGCCGTCCAGCTCGACCGCGCCGAACTCGTTCTTCGCCAGCGCATAGCCCCAGTCGCGGAACGCGCCTTCGGTGTACTTCATGATGTTGCCCTTGTGCACCAGGGTCACCGAACGGCGATCGTTGTCGATCGCGAACTTGAACGCGGCGCGCACCAGCCGCTCGGTGCCGTCTTTCGAAACCGGCTTGATGCCGATGCCCGAGGTTTCCGGGAAACGGATCTTCTTGAAGTGGGCGGGAAAGTGCTCCTGCAGCAGGGCCAGGAACTTCTTCGCTTCCGGCGTGCCTTCGGCGAACTCGATGCCGGCGTAGATGTCCTCGCAGTTCTCGCGGAAGATCACCATGTCGACGTCTTCCGGCTTCTTCACCGGTGAGGGCACGCCCTTGAACCAGCGCACCGGGCGCAGGCAGGTATACAGATCGAGCTGCTGGCGCAGCGCCACGTTGAGCGAGCGGATGCCACCGCCGATCGGGGTGGTCAGCGGGCCCTTGATCGAGACCAGGTAATCGCGGCAGGCCTGCACGGTTTCGTCGGGTAGCCAGCTGCCGGTCTCGTTGAAGGCCTTCTCGCCGGCCAGGATCTCCATCCAGTGGATCTTGCGCTCGCCGCCATACGCCTTGGCCACCGCCGCATCGAGCACCCGCACCGAGGCACGCCAGATGTCCGGACCGATGCCGTCGCCTTCGATGAACGGCACGATCGGCTGGTTCGGCACGTGCAGCTTGCCGTCGGTGATGGTGATCTTGCTGCCGCCGGCCGGCGGCGTGAGCTTGTGGTCAGACATGGAACTCTCCTGGGAAACGACACGAATGGCGCTGGTCAGCATAAAGCACAAGTCGCCATTTTCACCCGAACCGCCGGTTGGCGCACAGGCGGTGCGGCGACTTGTCCGGCGGGCCGTGACCTCGCCAGGGATTGAAACCGGAAGGCATCGCCGAAGCGCCGAAGCGGCCTGCCCGTTTTCGCGCCGACTCAAGAACACCGTGGCGCAACCGATACAGAGGCCGTGGCCCCTCATCCGCGACCTGAACGGGCATCACACACGATCTCATCGCCTCCACGGCTGCCCACTGCCATGCACAACCACGCGACATGAAAGCCGAACGGATTCTCCTCGCGCTCGCCGATGCTGCCGCGAGTGAGGCGGCGTGCGCGCGGCTGCAGGCGGCCGGCTACCTGGTCGAACAGGCCCGTGATGCGGTGCATGCCTTCGAACTGGCAAGCGCGAACGCTCCCGGGCTGGCCCTGATCGATCATCAGCTGGCCGACGCCAGCGGTGATGCATTGCTGCAGCGCTTCAAGGCGGACCCTCGACTGGCCGGCATGTTCGTGGTGCTGCAACGCGGCCCGGTGATAGCCGACGCCGGCACCGGACCGCGACAGCCAGATGCGCACGTGCACTCGTTCCAGACCGACCCGGGGCTGGACGATCTTGCCGCCGGCTGGCTGCGCCTGCGTCGCACGGCGGCAGCGTTGCAAACGTTGATCGCGCGCCAGCCGCCACCCGTGGCCGGTGCTGAACCGGCGGCAATCCGCGAACGCAGTTATCCGTCGTTGTTTTCGCAAAACCCCGATGCGGTCTACTCGCTTGATCTGCAGGGACGCTTCCTCAGCGTCAATCCAGCCTTTGTGCGTCTGACCGGCTACAGCGAGGAGGAGATTCGCGGCAGGCAGTCACTTCGCCTGATGGCGCCGTCCTCCCTGGAACTTGCCCGCGCGCTCTTCGTTCGAACGGCCGAAGGCGAGCCTACCACCGGCGAACTGGAGTGCATCGCCAGGAACAACCACCGCATGCCGGTGCTGATCACGAATGTACCGATCGTCGTGGATGAGCAGATTGTCGGCATCTACGGCATGGCGAAGGACCTCACCCAGCGCAAGGATGACGAAAACCAGCTGCAGCTGAGCAAGCAACGACTGAAGATCGCCAGCCGCATGGCCCGCCTGGGCAGCTGGGAAGTCGACGTGCACAGCAACCGATTGAGCTGGTCGGAGGATATCTGCGCGATGTTCGGCCTGCCAGCGGAGACCCGGCCGCGCAAGGGCGACGGGCTGCGCCATTACGCACCGGAGTCCCGCGCACGTGCACGAGCGCTGTTCAATGCCTGCGTGCAACAGGGGACGCCGTTCGACGAGGAGCTGCAGATCATCACCACGCAGGAACGCCGGGTCTGGGTTCGCAGCATCGCCCAGGCCGTGCGCGACGCGAGCGGTGCGGTGGTGCGGATACAAGGCGTGCTGCAGGACATCACCGAGCGCAAGCAGGCCGATGCAGTGATGCAACAGCTGGGCAATCAGCTGACCGCCACCGTGGAAAGCATGACCGATGCGTTCATGACGGCGGATCCCGGCGGTCACCTCACCTACCTCAATGCCGAGGCCGAGCGGGTGCTGCAGACCCGGCGTGACACCATCCTTGGCAAGCAGATCTGGCAGGAATTCGAACTGCTGGCCGGCAGCAACTTCGAGCGCCAGTTCCATGTGGCGCTGTCCGAAGGCCGCACGGTGACGCTGGAGGAGTTCTATTCGCCGCTGGGCCTGTGGCTGGACATACGGTGCTATCCCACCACCGACGGCGTCGCGGTGTATTTTCGTGACATCACCGAGGACAAGCGCACGGCCAAACAGCTGACCCGAAGCCATCGCGCGCTGGACATGCTCAACAGCTGCAACGAGGCGCTGATCCGGGTCAAGGATGAACATGAACTGCTCGACCAGATCTGTCGCACCGTGGTGGAGCGTGGCGGCTACAAGGGTGCCTGGGTCGGCTTCGCCCGGGACGATGCCGTCAGCAGCATCCAGATCGAAGCCGTGGCGGGTGATGAAGCATTCGCCCGCTACGTCGGCAACCTCAACCTGAGCTGGGACGAATCCTCGGTCATGGCTGGCGGACCCGCTGGACGCACGATTCGCAGCGGCTTGCCGGAATTCGGTCTGGCCGACGCAGCTGATCCCTCGTTTGCGCCGTGGCAGGCGGCGGCACAGGCCTGTGGTTTCAGCATCGCCGTATGTCTCCCGCTGCGGCACAAGGAGCGTACGTTCGGCTTGATGGCCATGTACAGCGAACACGAGCGTACGCTGTCGGACGAGGAGTCCGGCCTGCTGCAGAAGTTGGCCGACGATCTGGCATTCGGCATCCAGTACCTGCGCTCGCAGGCGGAACAGGATCGGGTACAGGCCGTCGTGGCAAAGGTGGCCGCGGGTGTGTCCGTCCGCAGTGGCGGCGAATTCTTCCGGCATCTTGCGCTGTGCATGACCGAAGCGCTGGATGCCCAAGCGGGTTTCGTCGCGCGCATCGTCCCGGGATCAGTCGGGACAGTGCGTACCATCGCCGCCGCGGTGAACGGTCAGCCGATGGAGAACTTCAGTCATGTGCTGCGGGGCCGAACGTGCGAACAGCTGCTGAATTCCGGCACCGACGTGGTCACCGGCATCTTCGACGAAGGCGTTTCGTGTTTCGGCCTGCCACTGGATTTCGAGGCCCATGGCTATCTGGGCCGACGTCTGGACAATGCCGCAGGCGATCCGGTGGGACTGTTGTTCGTGCTCTACCACGAGCTGATCCCGCCGACGGATTTCATCGTTTCCACGCTCGACATCTTCGCTGCACGCGCCGTGGCCGAACTGGAACACGAGGAAAGCGACGCTCGCATCCATGCCCAGGCCGCGCTGCTGGACAAGGCCCAGGACGCGATCATCGTGCTGTCCGTCGACCACCAGGTCGAGTTCTGGAACAAGAGCGCGGAGCGCCTGTTCGGCTGGACAGCGCAAGAGGCATGTCGCAGCTCGATGCCGCAGTTGCTGTACGACGACAGCACTCGCGCCCGGTTCGACGAGGCGGTCATGCATACACGCCAGCATGGCGAATGGCATGGCGAACTGGTGCAGCGCCACAAGGGCGGCGGTCAGTTGATGGTGGAGGCGCGCTGGACGCTGGTGAACCACGCCGATGGGCAGCCGCCATCGATACTCTCCATCAACACCGACATCAGCGCCCGCAAGGCGGCCGAGCAGAAGATCGAGAACCTCGCGTTCTACGACCCGCTCACCGGGCTGCCCAATCGTCAATTGCTGCTCGATCGGCTGCAGCAGGCGCTGAACCTGCACACGCGCAACGGAAACTGCGGCGCGCTGCTGTTCATCGACCTGGACAACTTCAAGGCGCTCAATGACACGCGCGGGCATGCCACCGGCGACCAGTTGCTGGTCGAGGCGGCGCGTCGACTGAGCAGCTGTGTGCGCGGCAGCGATACCGTGGCGCGACTCGGCGGTGACGAATTCGTGGTGATGCTGGAAGGGCTGGACGGCAATCTCGCCAGAGCCGCGATCCAGTCCAAGGCGATCAGCCACCACATGCTTGCCGCGCTGTCCCGCACCTACCAGCTCGATGGCATCAGCCACCACAGTTCGGCCAGCATCGGCATCGCGTTGTTCAGCGACACCAGCGAGTCCAGCGGCGATCTGCTCAAGCATGCCGACATGGCGATGTATCAGGCCAAGGCGCTCGGTCGCAACACGCTGTGTTTCTTCAATCCGGAGATGCAGACTGCCGTCAACGACCGGGTGACGATGGAAATGGAGCTGCGCGAAGGCCTGCAGCGTCAGCAGTTCCAGTTGTTCTACCAGGCGCAGGTGAACGAGCGGGGCCACGCCACCGGCGTCGAGGCGCTGCTGCGCTGGAACCACCCCATGCGCGGCCTGATCTATCCGCTGGAGTTCATCGCGCTGGCGGAGGATTCCTGGCTGATCCTGCCGCTGGGCGAGTGGGTGCTCGAAACCGCGTGCAACCAGCTGGCCGCCTGGTCACGGTTTTCGGCCACCGCCGGTCTGGGCATGTCGGTCAACGTCAGCGCACGCCAGTTCCGCCATCCCGACTTCGTGCAGCAGGTGCTCGATATCCTCAAGCGCAGTGGTGCGAACCCGCAACGGCTGAAGCTTGAACTGACCGAGAGTCTGCTGCTGTCCGACGTGGACGATGTCATCGCGAAAATGACCGCGCTCAAGATCCATGGCGTGGGCTTCTCGCTGGATGATTTCGGCACCGGCTATTCGTCGCTGTCCTACCTGAAAAGGCTGCCGCTGGACCAGCTCAAGATCGATCGGTCATTCGTCGGCGACCTGCTGATCGATACCAACGATGCGGCCATCGTCCACAGCATCATCGCGCTCGGCCAGAGCCTGGGCCTGCAGGTGCTTGCCGAAGGGGTGGAGAGCGAAGGCCAGCGCGATTTCCTGGAACGGCACCGTTGCCGCGCCTACCAGGGCTACCTGTTCTGCCGACCGCTGCCGATCGACCAGCTGGAAACCTGGCTTGCGCGCCGGAGCCTGATCGCCTGATCGAAGCGCGCCGCGGACGCGGCGTGCCCGGCCGCGTGGCCCATCGGCAAAGCCGTGCGCTGACGCAATAGGCACTTCGCGCGTCGATCCGCCCAATGGCAGCAGAGGTCGGCCCGCGGCCGGCCCTTCCTTCGCCCATAGTCGACCTGCACCGCGAAATGCATGCGAGAATCCCCGCTTTGCGTCGTACGCTTCGCGTCATGAGCCAGCAGCCCATGCTCCCTTCCCGCCTGCATGAACTGCTGCAAAGCAGCGAATGGGTGTCGAACTTCGATCAGCGCAGTCTGCAGCGGGCCGCTGACTACGTGACGCGGCAAAGGGTGACCGCGCTGCAATTCATTGCGGGCGACCAAGCCAATGCCTGCGCGCTGGAAGGGCTGATTCGCGGCAGCGCAAAGCTCCCCTATCGATGCCGGATCGAGGTGCAGGTGCATGAGCGATGGCTGACCGTTGACACCGATTGCAGCTGCCCGGTAGCGACGGAATGCAAACATGCAGCAGCCATGCTGCTGGTGGCAGCCAACCTGCCGCCTTCAGCGTGGCCCGGCCGCGCCGCGGCAACGAAAAAACCGGTGGCCCCGGCATCTGCGCCAAGCAAGGCAACCGTGCAGACGCTGATGGCCCGGCTGGAAGCCTCCGGCCAGCTCGACGATATGCTGCACCTGCTGTCGCCACCCAGCCGGGCGGGGGGCGCTGACAAGGACGACATGCAGGCGTGGGGACGCTGGCTGCATCAGCTCGACACCCTGCGCCCCACCGCGCCGCCGGTGGCCGAGGCGGGGCGCGTGTTCGGCGTACTGCTGCGTGGTGGCGCCGCAAACGGCGAGCTGCTGGTCAACCCGGTCTGGCTGCGCCCTGGCAAGACCAGACATGCGGCCCTGGTCGACCCGCGACCCTTGCGGCTGGACGACCGCGATGGCCCGGTGCCGGCTCCGGCCGATGGCTGGAGCACGGA
>JAPHUU010000152.1 GCA_026193555.1 Rhodanobacter sp. | reverse complement strand
TGCTCTGTAGCCAAGCCACTATGTCATCAAGCAACAGCTTGCGGTCGACCTCAAGGACGTAGGTGTGATCGGCATTCTTGAGCTGGCGCACGCTCATCCTTGGGCGCGTGGCCAGATCGCCATAGCATTCACGGAGCTGGCGCGGATGGTTGAAATAGCGGATCGCGCCGCCGCTGAAAATGAAGCGGAGAGTGAGTCCGCGATCAAGCATGCCCGTCAGATCACGACGTGCCTGCGCCAACGGCGGAAACCATATGGCGAAAACGTTGGCACTGCGACCTTTCGAAGGTCGCAACCGGCGGGCGAGAAATTTGCCCCAACGGGGCAGGCTCAACAATCGCGGCAGATAGTGTCGCAGGCGGAAGCCGAACGTGCGATAGGCGTATCCGTCCAGAAAGACGGCGCCAGCCACACGGGGTTCGGTGCAGGCCACCGTATGTGCGCTCTGTGCACCGGAACACAGGCCGATCAGCACGAAACGCGTGCAACCGGCCTGTTCCTGCATCAGATCCATGGCATCGGCCACATCGGCGCGAACCTGCAGCGCCTGCGATTGCGACTCCGCACTGGCACCGCTGTCGCCTACCGATGACATGTCAAAGCGAAGCGTCGGATAGCCACATGCGTTGAGGCGGCGGGCCATCGTCACGTGCAGCCGGAATGGCCCCACGCGATGCACCATTCCGGCATTGAGCATGATGATGCCCACTCGGTCCGCTGCCGCTGCCGCTGCCGCTGCCGAAACCGGGAAGCCGGCGATACCGACCAGATGCAGCGCGCGGCCGAAACGGAATGATCGCTCCGTGGTCATGGCGTTGCCTGGAAATGATCGCCAACCGCCCGGATCAGATCCGGTGAAAGGATGGCGTGTTCAACACGCTCCAGCTCGGCCCAGGGTGTCGACGACGGCAGCCTGGTCACGGCGGCGCCGTCGCTGAGCAGAGTATCCCAGTGGCGGGCAAACGCAGGTCCCATGGAGTCCAGTAATCGCGTCGGAATCGCCGCCGGTGCCACGCGAAATTCGGTGAGCTGTCCGCGCAACCGTGCGCTGACCGGGAAGCCGAGCCACTGGTCCGCCGCATCAATCGCCGTCCGCGCCTTGTTGAAACGCATCCGGTCGCACCGAAGTGCATCCTGCATGGTGTCGAGTTCCGCCACGTACGCTGCACCATCCAGCACAGGATCCCACAGGACAAGTTCGGAGAAATGCGCACGAACCGCCGCCGAGAGCGCAATGCTTCCGCCAATGCGCGCGCCAAAGCCGATGATGTGATCACAACCGCTACGCGCGCGGAGTTCACCGACCGCAGCCACTGTGTCTGCGACACAGCGCTCCAGGTCGAGATCGAGGCCGTCCCCGGCCGAGTCACCGCTGCCGTAGTAGTCGAAGCGCAGCACGGCAACGCCTTGCGCGGCCAGGGCGCCGCCAAGTTGCCGGTAGATGCGGTGGCTGCGAATCATTTCCTGCCCCAGCGGCGGGCACAGCAGCGCAGCGCATGAAGGGACTTCGACGGCTGCATGGTAGAGACCAAACAGCTTCCCGTCGGCCCCGAAGTAACAGGGCTGTGCTGCTTCAGGCTGTGCCGTCATCGCCTGTATACAACCCCGAGGTAGATCTCGTTTGCATGGAAACCAACGTCCGCTGCGTTGCTGCTGCGCAGGTCATGAACCACTGACAGGGTCCAGCTCCAGTGAGCCGCCATCTGGTCGGTCAAGCCAATTCCGTAGCTGGTGTTCTTGTCCCTTCGTGCCAGGGAGCTGTAACGCACCGCTTCGGTATTGGCAAAGGACCACAGCGTGGCCCGTTCGCTGAGCCGATAATCGATGCCGATGCTTCCTCCGCGACCAGTCTGGTTGAAACCGGGATCGTTGACATAGTCGAATTTGCGATACAACGGCGCAACCCGGAATGTCAGTCGCTGGCCGCTGAACGCATAACTCGCCTCAAGCCGTCGCTCTATGTAAACCTCTGAGGTAATGACGGCACCACCGGTGCCGATGTTTGGCTGGGCGGGACTTGGTGCATACGGCGGCATGATGCCATTGATCGGATTCTGGGCAGTTTGCCCAAGCAGGTCCTGTGCGGCATCCGAAACCTGACGCGCGGCATCGATACGGAAGGTACTCTGCAGCGTCGGTCGCCATGCCATGCTCAACCGCAGCAGCGGGGTGCTGAGGTTGGGCGCACGATCGAAATTGATCTGCGACCAGCCCAGCGTGGTGTCCAGATCAACGCGTGTGAACTGGCTGACATAGCGGCCGAAGAGTTCGGTCCGGTTGTAGGCGGGGCCGGCGCTGGCGTGCTGGAATGTAACGCGCTCGGTGTCGATGTTTGCCGACAAATGAGTGGTGGGGCTGAGATCCTTCAGCAATCTCAGCGCAGCCATGCCGCGAGACGAGTTGAAGTTGGTGGTCTTGGAGGCGTAGCTGTTGGTGTAGCGCAACTCGGCCTGGCCACGCAGTGTATCGGTGACTCGAAAGCGCAGGGTCGGCCCGAGCACCAGCACATTGGTTTGCTGCTGATTGGTCGGCACATTGGTGGAGAGCGTCGACAGCGGCTGCACGCCTGCATAGTCCAGGACCGCGAAATCCAGCCTCTGTGGAAGTATCGTCCAGTTGGCCTGACCCGAGAGCTGGGCGAGTGTCTGGCTGTCGAAGGCGTGGCCCAGATAGTGTCGGTATTCGACGTTGCCGGCGACATTGGCCTGCAACGTCGAACCCTGCTGCTGGAATGTGAAGTCGAATCCGGGAACCAGTACGTTCTGGCCGATCGGATTGGTGCTGCTCTGGTTGATGTTGTCGCTGTGGCGGATGCCGGCGCGTAACGCGTAGTCAAACTGCTGAGCCGATGCGGCTGTCGACGCGATGGCCAGGGCCAACCCGATCTTTCGGGTGAGTGTGCTGGGTACCGGCATGTTTCCTTCCTCCCCGGTTGCATGTCACTGGATGGTCCGATGTAGCGCGATTCGTCATGGCGCGTGATTGAACACCACGCCGGCGAGCTTGCCCGGGTCGAAGTTTGCGGCGGCCTGATTGATCGTTGCCGCCGTGTCGCGGCCGTAGCCCGCGACCACCACGACATAGTCGACCAGATCGGACAGGATGCGGGCATCCGGCGAGCCCTTGATGGCCGGGCCATCAAGGAACAGGTAGCGATCCTGGTAGCGGCTGCGCAGTGAATCGATAGCCGTACGCATGTGGAAGGATGAAAAGTATTCGCCACCGTTTTCGCGCGCGGAGCCCGCCGGAATAAGTCGGAGCCGGGGAATGCCGGTGCGATGGAGGATGGATTTGATGCCGAGCGTCGGTTGCTCAAGGAAGTCGATCAGGCCGCTGCCGTCCGCGGCGATGCCCAAGGCACTGTGCTGACTCGGATAGCGAAGATTGCAATCAATCAACAGGCTGGTCCTGGCTTCGTCGAAGGCGAATGCAGTGGCCAGATTGCGGGCCACAAAGCTGCTGCCCGAACCGGGACTCACCGGCACCACCAGGGTTACGAAGTTGTGCTCGCCGCCGAGCTCCAGCAGGCGCGTACGGATCTCGCGAAAGGCATCCGAATGTTCGCGAGAAGACGCTTCACGATGGATCAGTCGATTCTGTTCGAGCTGGTTTGGTGCCAGTGAAGTGGTTTCGCTCATGCGGGCGATTGACTGGCTGGTCAATGCGCGTTGCGCGAGCTTGTTGCTTGCGTCGTCCGTTGCAGCCTTGCCAGGGTCGGCAATCCACTGGGTGATGTTGGGTCCGTTCATGCGAGTCCCTGCAATTTGAGCCAGAACATGGCCAGATAGATCAGCCCGACTCCGACGATGATTCCGGCAATCAGACTGTTGCGTACCTGATCCTGCTTGCGATCCTGAGGCGTGGCGTAAAATGGGACGGTGGCAAGTACATTCAGTCCCGTGAGGCTTTCCAGCTGTGCGCTGGAACGGATTCTCGGATCGAATCGCGCGAGACCAAGCAGAAGGCCAAACGGAATCGCCAGCGAAAGCACTGCGCCCGCGAGGGCGAAGTGCATGAAGCGCAGGCCCGTAGGATTGAGCGGCATCACCGCCGGGTTCTGCACGAGAAACGTCAAACCTTGCCGCTTGTCGTCCAGATTCATCGACACACGTGCTTTCTCGCGGCGGGTAAGCAGATCCTGGTAGACATCGCGATTGACGTTGTAGTCGCGGGTCAGCTCGGCGGTAGTGGTTTCCGAACTGGCGATGCGTTTGCTGCGCTGCAGTTCCGCCTGCAGCATGGATTCGCTTTCTCTCATGCGCGCGGCGATGGCTGCACTACCTCCCCGGAGGGTGGATAACTGGCTCGTCAGCTGTTGGTAAAGCGGGTTGAACTGCACAGTGTTGTCGAGTGCGGACGGTGTGCCCGAGAGGCGTGCGTTCTGCTTGCGTCGTTCGTCCTGTGCAAGCTGCTGGCGCAGATCCTGTATCTGATGACGGGTGCGCACGACATCGGGATATTCGTTGGTATAGGTCAGCAGCAGCTTGTCGAGTTGGCTTTGCAACGAGGCGAGCTGTGACTGGTAGATGCCGGACGTGGTCTGCACGGTGCTGATTTCAGACTGTCCGTTCAGTTGCGAACTCAGAGAGGCTGCGCGCGAGCGCTTTTCCATCAGGTCCATCCGCGCGGTTTCGATCTGGGTGCGCAGCTGGCTGATATGGGCGTTGGTGTCGGCCAGGCTTCCGACGCGGGCATCCGCGTTGCTTTCCCGATAAGCCATCAGCTTCCGTTCGGCATTGCTGAGCTTGGCCCGGTAGGCTTCGACCTCACCGCTGATGAATTCGAATGCGTCGCGACTCTCCCGCTTCTTGGAGGCCAGGCTTTCGCTGATGAAAAGCTGGGCAAACTCACGCGTTACCTCATAGGTCCGTTTCGGATCGGAGTCGTAATAACTGATCGTAATCAGGTTGTCGCTCGAAAACTTTACGGTGGTGCGCCCCCTGATGCCCTCGATGATCCTGTCCTGCTCGACTGCACTGGGGTGCGTTGCCATCCAGCCGCCGGTCACCAGGATCTGATCCATGACTCTGCGGCTGAAAATGACTGCGCGTGCAATGCCGGCACGGGTGGCATTGGCGGTCGGCGTGGCAGCGCCCTCCATCAGCGGGGTAATGATGCTGCTTTTCTGCGCCAGTATGGTTGTCGAGGCCATGTATTTCCGCGGCCACAGCAGGCCAATGACCAAGGCAGCCACGGCAATGGCCGCAAATACCACGGCAAGCGCCACACGTCGCCGTCGTGCCTCGCCAAGCACCACCGGCAGCATCGCCTCAAAGCTGGCCTGTTCTGGGTTCATGCCGTCCCTGATATCCGTTTTCAGAATGAGCGTTGCGGAACGATGATTACATCGCCTGGCTGCACCGGGTAATTGGTCGACAGATTGCCGTCCTTCATGATCTTGTCCAGGTGGATGGCATAGGAGCTGGCCTGGCCGCTGCTCTTTCGATAAAGCTCGGTGTTGCTCGTGGCGGCGAATTCGGTGGTACCACCCGCGGCCAGCACGGCATCGAGCACGGTCATCCCCTGACGATAGGGGATCGATACCGGGGTGCGCACCGCGCCGGTCACTCGCACGCGCGAAAGGTATTCGTGGCTGCGCAGTTCAGTCAGAATCACGGCTACCTGCGGGTCACGCACATAGGCCTGCAACTTGCCCTTGATCTCTCCGGCAACCTCCTCGGGCGTCTTGCCACCGGCCTTGATATCGCCGATCAATGGCACTGTGATCATGCCATCCGGTCGTACGGGCACGCTGACGCTGAGGTCCGGGTTGTGCCAGACCGAGACCTGAAGTTGATCATCGACCCCGATGTGGTACGACTTCACGGCCTGCGCGTCGGCGTCGAACGCGGGCGCCTTGCTGGAGCCGGAACTGGTGGCACAAGCCGCAAGCAGCAGCAGAAGGGCCGACGACGCGAACAGGCGATAAAGATGCTTCATGATTAACCCCTAACATACTTTCCGATTTGTGATCGGCGTCGCAGTATGGTGACATCAAGATGTCGCCGGAAACAAGGTCGCATTAGTGAAGGAAATGTGTATTTACCGGGATGATTCCGGGACTACCTTGATAATTGATGATTGTCTTTGAATTTCACCTTGTCTTGACATAACAATCAGGTAATGAAAATAACCATGGATGTGCCACATGCAATCACTTGAAAATACCAAGGTCGCCATTGTCGGGCTGGGCTACGTCGGACTACCGCTGGCGGTAGAATTCGGCAAGCGGTACGACACCGTAGGCTTCGACATCAATGCCAATCGTGTCAGTGACTTGCGTGCTGGGAAAGACGTGACGCTTGAGGTGGATGCCTCTGAATTGGCGGGGGCTTCCCGCTTGCGTTTCAGTAATGCGCTGGATGACATTGGCGAGTGTCAGGTTTACATCGTCACCGTGCCGACGCCGATCGATCTGGCCAAGCGTCCGGACCTCACGCCGCTTATTCGTGCCAGTGAAACGTTGGGGCGGGTTCTGCGGCCGGGAAATGTCGTGGTGTACGAATCCACGGTGTATCCCGGTTGCACCGAAGAAGTCTGCGTGCCGATTCTCGAAAAGGTATCCGGACTTGTTTACAACGTTGATTTTTTCGTCGGATACAGCCCCGAACGGATCAACCCCGGCGACAAGCAGCATCGCGTGACCAGCATCCTCAAGGTGACTTCCGGTTCCACGCCCGAGGTTGCCGACTTTGTTGATGATCTATACGGATCCATCATCACCGCAGGGACACACAAGGCCAGTTCGCTGAAGGTGGCCGAGGCGGCCAAGGTGATCGAAAACACCCAGCGCGACCTGAACATCGCGCTGGTGAACGACCTGGCCAAGTTGTTCAACAAGCTCGGTATCGACACGCTGGAAGTGCTGCAGGCTGCCGGTACCAAGTGGAATTTCCTGCCGTTCCGGCCCGGTCTGGTTGGTGGCCACTGCATCAGCGTGGATCCGTACTACCTCACCCACAAGGCGCAGGAAGTCGGCCATCACCCCGATGTTATCCTCGCCGGGCGGCGTACCAACGACAGCATGGGCGAATACATCGCCGGTGAGGTCATCCGGCTGATGGTCCGCAAGGGCATCAACCCGGTACGTGCCCGGGTGCTGGTGCTGGGGCTGGCGTTCAAGGAAAACTGCCCGGATCTGCGCAACACGCGGGTGGTCGACATCGTGACAGCGCTGCAAGGCTACAGCGCCCAGGTCGAGGTCTTCGATCCATGGGTGAGTGCTGACGAGGCGATGCACGAGTACAGCCTCAAGCTGATCGCCATGCCCTCGACCGGTCAGTACGATGCAGTCATCATCGCGGTCGGCCATCGGCAGTTTGCCGAACTTGGCGGTATCGGTCTCCGGGCGTTCGGAAAGCCGGCCTCGGTGCTGTACGACGTCAAGTATGTGCTGCCACGCGATGCGGTGGATGGCCGGCTCTGAACAGAGGTCTTTGGCGTGCAGGTGGAAAACGTGATCAGGCCCGGGAAAGACAGGCAATGAAAATCTTGGTAACCGGCACCGCCGGCTTCATCGGCTCACATGTGGCCTTGCGCCTGCTCGAGCGCGGTGACGAGGTGGTCGGCATCGACAACCTCAGCGATTATTACGACGTCAACCTGAAGAAGGCGCGTCTTGCCCGCTTCAGCGAGCATCCGCGCTACACCCACCTGGCGGCGGACCTGGCCGATCGCGCGGCGATCGATGCGGCCTTCGCCCGCCACCGGCCGCAGCGGGTGATCAATCTGGCGGCGCAGGCCGGCGTGCGTTATGCGGCGGAAAACCCGCACATCTACGTGTCGACCAATGTCACCGGTTTCCTGCACATCATCGAAGGTTGCCGGCACCACGACGTGGAGCACCTGGTGTTCGCCTCGACCAGTTCGGTCTATGGGGCGAACACGCGGATGCCGTTCTCCGAGCAGCAGCCCACCGAACATCCACTGACGCTGTATGCCGCCTCGAAGAAGGCCAACGAGATGATGGCGCACAGCTATGCCCATCTTTACGGCTTGCCCTGCACCGGATTGCGCTTCTTCACGGTGTATGGCCCGTGGGGGCGGCCGGACATGGCGCTGTTCCTGTTCACCCGGGCGATCCTGGCCGGCGAGCCGATCAAGGTGTTCAACCATGGCCATCACAAGCGCAGTTTCACCTACATCGACGACATCGTCGAAGGGGTGATTCGAACCCTGGACGCTGTGCCGGAGGGCAATCTTGGCTGGAACGGCAAGGCGCCGGATCCGGCCTCAAGCCTTGCACCGTATCGCATCTTCAATATCGGGAACGAGCAGCCAGTGGCGCTGCTGCGCTATATCGAGGTGCTGGAACAGTGTCTGGGGCGCAAGGCGCAGATGGAGATGTTGCCGCTGCAGGCCGGCGACGTGCCCGATACCGAAGCCGACATGTCATCGCTGGCCAGCGCCGTCGGCTACTGCCCACAGGTGCCGGTGGAGGAAGGTGTGGCCAACTTCGTGCGCTGGTATCGGGACTACTACCAGGTGCCGGACCAGGCCTGGTGACACCCTGATCCCGCAGAGACGGGTGGCGCCGGGCTTGCGTCGCAGTTGCTACGACGGCACGATTTGCCGCGGTCGGCGCAGCTGACAGCGCCGCCGGGTACAATCACTGGCCGACGTCGTGCGGATGCAGCCACCCCATCCAGATGCCGAACGCGACCATGGCGATCAACAGCAGCGACAGACCGATGCGCCGGGTCAACGCCCATACGGTGCGCTTGTCGTCGTCCTTGTCGGTCATCATGAAATACAGCGCCTGACCCAGGCTGAAGATCACCACCAGCAGCATCACCACCAGCGCAATTTTGTAAATGGCTTCCACGTGATTGACCCGATCCATTTAGACATTGGCAGTATAGCCACCGGTAGCGGGCGTTCGGCGTGAGCGGATTTCGTCGTCCATCGTGGTGGGCCGTGCTGCTGACCGTGGCCGGGGCCTTGCTGTTCCTGCGTTTGGGCGTCTGGCAGCTGCATCGAGCCGACTTCAAGGAGGCGCTGCTGCGGCGGTATGCCGCATCGTCGTCGGCACCGCTGCAGGATTTCGCCAGCGTGGCGGCGATGCCGCCCGCCGACAGCTTTCCGCGCGTGCAGGTCAGGGGCCGCTATCTGGTCGATCGCCTGTATCTGCTCGACAATCCGAAACACGACGAGCGCGGTGGTGTCGAGGTGTTTGCGCCGTTTGAGTTGTCCGGTCGGCAGCCCTTGCTGCTGGTGGATCTCGGTTTCCTGCCAGGCAATGGAACCAGCCAGGCGCCGCCACTGCCACCGTTGCCGACCGCCGAACTGAATCTGCGGGGGTTGTATGTGCCGCCGCCGCCGACCGGCTTTGAAATGGGTGGCAATGCGCTGAAGCGGCAGACGCGCTGGCCCAAGAGCGGCATTTTCCTGGTGCTGGCGAACGTTTCGCACGATCTCGGTCGTCCGCTGTATCCGAGGATCCTGGCGCTGGACGCCGATCCGGCGGTTGTCTACGAGCGCGTGCGCAAGCTCGACCTTTCCTCGATGCCGCCAGCGCGACATCGAGCCTACGCCTTTCAATGGTTCTCGTTTGCGCTGGCCGCCGTGGTGATCCTGCTGGTGGTGCATCGCAAGCGTGACCGGCCAAACTCCTGATCCATCAACTGTCGAAAAATTCCGATGAATGCTGTTGACCCGAAAGCCCTGCGCAAGAGTCGCCTGCTGTTTCTGCTGATCGTGCTGGTGTTTGCCGCGCCGATGATGGTGGCCGGACTGCTGACCTATGGTGGCTGGCAACCCGCTGCCCACGGCAATGGACAGCCGATCACGCCGCAACGCAATTTCGTCGCCGAGAAGCTGCACGTGCAATTGGCCAATGGCCAGACGTATGCGTGGCGCGACAGCGAGCCGCGGATGACATTGGTCGCGCTGGCTGGCCCGGACTGCGGCGCGCGGTGTTTCGATGTGCTGACCGCGATGGCGAAGGCGCGCGTGATGCTGTCCCGGAATCAGTCGCGCCTGCGCCTGCTCTACCTTGGCACACCGCCGACGGACGTCGCCGCCCGCGCGGCCATGGCGAGCTACTGGCAGATCGGTCACGATGTCGACGGCAAACTGGCCAGCTACCGACCGACCACGCCGGACAGCATCAGCGCCATGCTGGTGGAGTCCGATGGCACCGCATTGTCTTTCTACCCGACCGGATTCGATGCAGCCGGGCTGCTGCGCGACCTGCGCAAGGTGATCAAATGATGTCGTCCCGTTCGCCGAGGATGCTGCGTGGCCTGTCACTGCTTGCGGCAGTGTTTGCTCTGGGACTGGTGATGTTCGGCGCGTTCGTTCGGCTGTCCAACGCGGGGCTGTCCTGTCCGGACTGGCCGACCTGCTACGGCCAGGTCAGCTGGCCGCAGCATGCGCAGGCCGTGGCGAAGGCCGATGCCGCCTTTCCGGATCGACCGTACGAGGCGCACAAGGCCTGGCGCGAACAGGTACACCGTTTCCTCGCCGGCACGCTCGGCGTGCTGGTGCTGGTGCTGGCGCTGCTGGCCAGCTGGCGCAAGCGCAGCGCGCGGCTGGCGGTGATCGCCGCTGCCGTGCTGGCGGCAATCGGTGTCGGCCTGTACATCGGTGGCGAGCATCGCTGGTCGTCGCTGCTGGCTGCCGGCGCGATCGCGCTGCCGCTGTTCGCGGCGATGGGTTTGAAGCGGCCGGGCGCATGGAGGATCTGCGTGCTGGCGCTGGCGGTGATCATCTTCCAGGCGATGCTCGGGATGTGGACGGTGACCCTGCTGCTCAAGCCGATCGTGGTGATGGGCCACCTGCTCGGCGGCATCGCCACGTTCGCCTTGCTGGCCTATGCCGCGCTGCGGTTTGCCGGAGTGGGCGCCCCGGATGACCGGATGGCGGATCTGCGCCGGCTGGTGGCGTTCGGCATCGTGCTGCTGTTCGGCCAGATCGCGCTGGGTGGCTGGACCTCGGCCAATTATGCGGCGCTCGCCTGCGGCTATGGGCCGGGCTCGTTTCCGCAATGCCTGAACCAGTGGCTGCCGGCAACGGACTTTCATCAGGGCTTCGTGTTGTGGCGTGGCATCGGTGTCAACTACGAGGGCGGCGTGCTGGACATGGCGGCGCGCAGCGCGATCCAGCTCGCCCATCGGATCGGCGCGCTGGTGGTGTTCTGCTATCTCGGCTGGCTGTCGCACAAGGTAGTACGGCGCGGCCTGTATGGTCTGGGTGTCGGTATTGCGGTGGTGCTGGTATGTCAGGTGTTGCTGGGCATCAGCAACGTGTATTTCGGGCTGCCGCTGATGGTGGCGACGGCACACAATGGTGTCGCCGCCGTGCTGCTGTTCACCTTGCTGGCCACGCTGGCAAGGACCCAGCGGCGGCAAGACGAATCGATGTTCCTGTCGCTGGGGCGACACTGATGATGAATCCAGTACGTGAATACCTGCAATTGACCAAGCCGCGCGTGGTCGCGTTGCTTGTGTTCTGCGCGGTGATCGGCATGTTTCTGGCCGTACCCGGCATACCGCCGTGGCGAGCGCTGGTGTTTGGCACGCTGGGGATCTGGATGGCCTCCGGTTCCGCCGCTGCATTCAACCACCTGATCGACGAGCGCATCGACAAGTTGATGGCGCGCACCGCCCGACGGCCGCTGGCCACCGGCACGCTGACCCCGCGGCAGGTGCTGGTGTTTGCCGTCGTGCTCGGGATCGCCTCGATGCTGGTGCTGGCGCTGCTGGTCAATCCGCTGACCGCGTTGCTGACCTTCGGCGGCCTGATCGGTTATGCCCTGGTCTACACCGCCTACCTGAAGCGGGCCACGCCGCAGAACATCGTGATCGGCGGCCTGGCTGGCGCGATTCCGCCGGTGCTTGGCTGGACCGCGGTCACCGGACAGCTGCACGCGTTCGCCTTGCAGCTGTGCCTGATCATCTTCGTGTGGACGCCGCCGCACTTCTGGGCACTGGCGATCTTTCGCCGTGACGACTATGCCCGTGCCCAGGTGCCGATGCTGCCGGTCACCCACGGCGTCGTCTACACCCGCTGGCATGTTTTCTACTACACCATCCTGCTGGTGCTGGTGACGATGTTGCCGGCGTTGACCGGCATGAGCGGCCTGATCTATCTCGGCGGCGCGCTGGTGCTGGGTGCCGGCTTTCTGTACTACGCCGTGCGGCTGCTGAACCCGCCCGACGACATGTTCCCGATGAAAGTGTTCAACTACTCGATCATCTATCTGATGGCGCTGTTCGCATTGTTGCTGGCCGATCACTGGTTGGTCGAGCCGCTGGTGCGGTCCGGCTTGCAGTTCCAGAAGATACTTTGACGCAGAAACTTTCGGCGCCAACCGCATTGACACTCTCGCATCGCAGCATGACAATGCGCGCGCCCGCCGGCGCGTTGCGTCGACGGGTTCCCAGTCCTGACAAATCAAGGCATATGGACGTTTACCCTAGTCGCATCGTCGGCATCTGCTCGCTTCGGATGTCGGCGTCGCACAACAAACCGAACGCCTGCGGCGACCGCCTGCGGTCGGCTGGTGCTTTCCCCGGCTAGGGAAAGTCCGGCCCACCCCTGACGACGCTGCCGGCGTCGTTACGAGGAGATGGGCCGATGAAGCTCCTTCGCGAACTTGTCCGTCTGCGCGCCGCTGGCCGCGGGCTGCTTTCCGTTCGTCGCGACGCACACCGCCAAAGCTATGCGGTGACCGTGCCGCCGCCGTTGAGCGGGGCCGATGCGCTTGACCGCCGTGTGTCCGAAGTCGTGGCCGGTCATCTGGTGCGTGAGCCAGTTTCGGCACGGCTGTCGTCGTCACGCAATCTCTGTGGGGTATCCAGGCGCTGAAGGGCGTCTGCGCGTGGCTGCCGCCAGCAAGTGGCAGACAAATTTTTCCGTACCTGTCGAACTGACGCCCGGGCAGACGTCCGGGCAGCCATGAGCCTTGGCAGGGCGGCACGCATCCATGATCACGCTGCCGCGGCATGGACACCACCAAATTCACGGTAGCGACGCATGAGCAAGCAACCAATCCAGGCGCCGGGCAAGGCTGCGCCGGCAGCACAGCGCGTCATCGTGGCAGCGGAGGCGTTCCGCCGCAACGACGAGCTGTTGCAGATGCTGGATACCTCCCCGAGTGGCCTCGACGAGGAACAGATTGGCGACCGTCTCCACCGCGACGGCCCCAACGAGGTATCCCACGAGAAGCCGCCGCACTGGGCGCTGCAGTTGCTGCATGCGTTCAAGAACCCGTTCATCGTGGTGCTGCTGGTGCTGGCGGTGGTGGAGAAGTTTGCCAATCCGGACGATCCGTCCGGGCCGATCATCATTGCGGTGATGGTGGCGGTCAGTGTGCTGCTGAGCTTTACCCAGGAGTACCGCTCCTCGCGCGCGGCCGAGAAACTCAAGGCGATGGTGCGCAACACGGCGACGGTGGTGCGACAGGCTTCGGACGGCCACAGCGAGCGGATCGAGGTGCCGGTGGTCGAACTGGTTGCCGGCGATATCGTGCATCTTGCTGCCGGCGACATGGTGCCGGCGGACTTGCGCCTGCTCAGCGCGAAGGACCTGTTCATCAGCCAGGCGATCCTCACCGGCGAATCGCTGCCGGTGGAAAAGTCGGCGCCCGGGCGTCTCGCCGTGACCGAGGCCGGCGCGCCCGGCGCGGGTAACCCGCTGGAACTGCCGACGGTCTGCTACATGGGTACCAACGTCGTCAGCGGTACCGCCAGTGCGGTGGTGGTGGCGACCGGTGCGCGCAGCTACCTCGGCTCGCTGGCACACAGCATGACCGGTCAGCGCGTGCAGACCAGCTTCGACCGTGGCGTGAACAGCGTCAGCTGGCTGCTGATCCGCTTCATGGCAGTGATGGTGCCGGTGGTGTTCCTGATCAATGGCTTCGACAAGCACGACTGGCTGGAAGCGTTTTTGTTCGCGCTGTCGGTGGCGGTCGGTCTGACCCCCGAGATGCTGCCGCTGATCGTGACCGCCAACCTGGCCAAGGGCGCGCTGGCGATGTCAAAGCGCAAGGTGGTGGTGAAGCGGCTCAATGCCATCCAGAACTTCGGCGCGATGGACGTGCTGTGCACCGACAAGACCGGCACGCTGACGCTGGACAAGATCGTGCTGGAGCGTCACCTGGATCTGGATGGCGAGGAGTCCAGCGAGGCGCTTGAATACGGGTATCTCAACAGCCGTTTCCAGACCGGGCTGAAGAACCTGATGGACAAGGCGGTGCTGGCCCATAGGGACCTGGAGTCGGCTGCCACGCGTTATCGGGTGATCGACGAGATTCCGTTCGATTTCCAGCGGCGGCGCATGTCGGTGGTGGTCGCCAACGGCGACGGCGAACATCTGCTGATCTGCAAGGGTGCGGTCGAGGAGATGCTGTCGATCTGCGCCTTCGCGCGCATCGGCGAGGTGACCGAGGCAATGACCGATGCGCGTCGCCGTGAGATCAAGGCGATGACGCACCGGCTCAACGAAGACGGCCTGCGCGTGCTGGTGGTGGCCATCCAGCGGAAGCCGGGCCGCGAGCATGCCTACGGCACGGCCGACGAGAACGGGCTGATTGCGGTCGGCTGTCTGGCGTTCCTCGATCCGCCGAAGGACTCGGCGGCCACCGCGATCCGCGCGCTGCACCAGCACGGTGTCGAGGTAAAGGTCATCACCGGCGACAACGAAGCGGTGACCCGCAAGATCTGCCGCGAAGTGGGGCTGGACGTGACGCATTCGGTGGAGGGTCGGGAGATCGAGTCGCTCGATGATGTCGCGCTCGACACCCTGGTGGCGCGCGTCACTGTCTTCGCCAAGATGTCACCGATGCAGAAGGCGCGCGTGGTGCGCTCGCTGCAGCGGCAGGGACACACGGTGGGCTTCCTCGGCGACGGCATCAACGATGCACCGGCGCTGCACGATGCCGACGTGGGCATCTCGGTGGATACCGCCACCGACATCGCCAAGGAGTCGGCTGACATCATTTTGCTCGAGAAGAACCTGATGGTGCTGGAGGAGGGCGTGCTGGAAGGGCGGGTCACCTTCGGCAACATCATGAAGTACATCAAGATGACCGCCAGCTCGAACTTCGGCAACGTGCTCAGCATGCTGATCGCCAGCGCATTCCTGCCGTTCCTGCCGATGTTGCCGCTGCAGATCCTGGTGTTGAACCTGTTGTATGACATCTCGCAACTGTCGATTCCGTTCGACCGCATGGACGAGGAGTACCTCAGCAAGCCGCGCAAGTGGGATGCCGGCGACATCAGGCGCTTCATGGTGTGGGTCGGCCCGGCCAGCTCGGTGTTCGACATGACCACTTTTCTGCTGCTGTGGTACGTGTTCGGCGCGAATTCGCCGGAGCATCAGTCGTTGTTCCAGTCCGGCTGGTTCATCGAGAGCCTGCTCACGCAGACGCTGGTGGTGCACATGATCCGCACCCGCAGGATCCCGTTCCTGCAGAGCATCGCCGCTGCGCCGGTACTCGGTCTGACCACCGCGATCATTGTGATCGGCATGCTGATTCCGTTCAGCGCGATCGGCATCAAGCTCGGCATGATGGAGATGCCGTCGGTGTACTTTGGCTGGCTGGCGCTGACCGTGTTGGCCTACAGCGCACTGACCCAGCTGGTCAAGGTGATCTATATGCGCCGTTTCGGCAGCTGGCTGTAGTGGCCGTTGCCGTTCAATCCGCTTCCAACACGTCCTCGACCGGGGCCGAAGCCATGGCCGGCGCAGCGGCGTTCTCGGCGTAGCGCCTTGCGACCACCGTGCACACCATCAATTGCAGCTGATGGAAGATCATCAGCGGCAATACCAGCGCACCAAGGCCACCGGGCACGCCGGCGAACAGGATCTTGGCCATCGGGATGCCGCTGGCCATGCTCTTCTTGGAGCCGCAGAACACGATCGCGATACGATCTTCGCGGGCAAAGCCCAGCCAGCGCGAGCCCCAGCTGGTGGCCAGCATCACCAGTGCCAGAAGCAGGCCGTCGACCGCCAGCGTGGCCAGCAGCGCCAGCGGCGGGGTGTTGCGCCAGAGCCCGGCGACCAGCGCAGCGCTGAACGCACTGTAGACCACCAGCAGGATCGTGCCGCGGTCGACCATGCCGAGCGACGGCCGATGCCGGTCCACCAGGCCTCCGATCCAGCGTCGCGCCAGATGCCCCAGTACGAACGGCAACAGCAACTGCCGCACGATATCCAGCACGGCCCGCGGCGATCCACCGGCGATGCCGTGCTGGGCCAGCAGCAGGCCCACCAGCAGCGGCGTCAGCACGATCCCGATCAGGTTCGACATCGACGCGCTGACCACGGCAGCCGACACGTTGCCGCCGGCGATCGACGTGAACGCGATCGACGATTGCACGGTGGAGGGCAGGGTGCACACAAACAGCACGCCGAGGAGAAGTTGCGGCGTCAGCAATGCATGGCCGAACGGTTGCAGCGCCAGCCCCAGCAGCGGAAACAGCACGAAGGTGCTGGCAAGTACGGTCAGGTGCAGACGCCAGTGCGCCATGCCTTGCATGATCGCGGCGCGCGGCAGTTTCGCGCCGTGCAGGAAGAACAGCAGCGCGATCGCCGCATGGGTGAGGTGGTCGAAGACGCGGGCGGCGTCGTTCCGGCACGGCCACAGCGAGGCGATCAGCACAGTGACCAGCAGGGTCAGCGTGAAGTTGTCCGGACGAAAGCGGCGCAGCATCGGGAGGAGGCGGGCGGGATGTCGGATGGCGGGGTGCTCAGTCGTCGGACTTGGTTTGAGCGCTGCGCCGACGCTGTCGCCACCACAGCGCCAGCAGGCCCAGCGCAAGAATGCCGACTACGGCCCACAGGCCACTCTGCCCGCGACCGACCCACTTCACCAGCCACTGGTGGTTGTCGGCACCGAAGTATCCCAGATAGACCCAGAACGGCACGCTGATCAGCGCGGCCAGTCCGTCGAGCAGCAGGAAGCGCAGGAACGACACCCGATGGGTCATCCCCGCGGTGAGGTAGACCGTGGTCCGCATGCCGGGCAGGAAGCGCGCGATGAACAACATGCGATTGCCGAAACGGTGGAACTTCTCCTGCACCTTGGCGTAGCGGGCAGGCGTCAGCACGCGCGCCACCAGCCGCCACTGCATGATGCGCGCGCCGTAGTGATGGCCGAGCAGGAAGATCGCCGAATCCCCCAGCAGTACGCCGAACATCGCCAGCGCGAACATCGCATGCACATTCGCGTAGCCCAGTCCGGCGATCACGCCGCCGGCGACCAGGGTGATGTCCTCCGGCAGCGGCAGTCCGGCACCGCAGATCATCAACGCGATGAACACCGCGATATAGCCGTTCTCGGCGAAGATCGTGATCAGTTGATTGAGCAGATCCATCGACATCCTTCTTCATGGCACTCGTCGCGCATCCCGCTGACGGGCGCACATGATCCCACAGTCGGCGCAACGTCCATCAGCGACCAGGTTGCATCCTGGTCACCGGGTGCGGTGCGTGTATCGGGGTTCAAGGCGCTGTGGCCGGTGGTCGTGCCCGCGCGGCCAGCAGCTCGCGCAACTCGGCCTTCTCGTCATGATCGAGGGCGCTGTCACGACTCTTGGCCGTCAGTGCATCGCGGCGCTGGGTGGTGGCCTGGTCGTCCATTCGCGTCAGCGCGTCGAAGAATTCCTCGCGTTGCATCTCGGGCTCGCCGACAGCGATCGCCGCCATCAGTTTCTGCAATGACGGATATTCCGGTCGCTCGGCGAAGGATTCGACCAGCATCGCCGGATTGATGCCCGGCCGCGAACGCGCCATGTCGAGCAGCTCGGCCAGCAGCTCCACGCCGGGTTTGTCCAGGCGCAGGAAGCGATAGGGCTTCTCCACCGCATCGGCCAAGCCAGGCTGTGCCAGCAGCAGCGAGATGGCGCTGCGCACCAGGCTGCGCTGCACGGCCACGGGCCGCTGCACGGCGCGTCGCGAGGCCGGGTCGGACTGCAGCAGTGCGCTGGCGCCGCTGCGCTTTTCAAGCTCCTGCGCCATCAGGTCGCGAAACGCCCCATCGGGCAGCTTCGCGATGAGGGGGCGTGCCCGTTCGGCCAATCGTGCACGGCCGTCGAGGCTGCCCATCTCCACGTCGTGCGACAGCTCGTTGAAGAAGTAGTCCGACAGCGGCATCGCTTCCTTGATGCGTTTCTCGAAGCCCGGCTTGCCTTCCTTGCGCACCAGTGAATCCGGATCCTCGCCATCGGGCAGGAACAGGAAGTACGCCTGACGGCCGTCGCGCAGCCGCGGCAACGCCGATTCCAGTGCCTTCCACGCGGCCGCACGGCCGGCGCGGTCGCCGTCGAAGCAGAACACCACGTCCGGCGCGGCGCGGAACAGCACTTCGGTGTGCTCCGGCGTGGTCGCCGTGCCCAGCGTGGCCACCGCAATCGGTAGTCCGGCCTGGTGCAGGGCGATCACGTCCATGTAGCCCTCGACCACCACGATCCGCACGAGGTTCTGGTTGGCCTGCTTCACCTGCCACAGCGCGAACAGCTCGCGGCCCTTGTGGAACAGTGGCGTTTCCGGCGAATTGAGGTATTTCGGCGACTGTTCCGAACTGAGCACCCGGCCACCGAACGCAATGACTCGCCCCCGGCGATCGAGAATCGGAAACATCAGCCGTTCGCGGAAACGGTCGTACTTGCCGCGATCATTGCTGGCGATCATGCCCGCCTCATCCAGCAACTGCCGGCGCCGGTCCGAGTTGCCCAGCGACTTGATCACGCCGTCGTAGCCCGCCGGCGCCCAGCCGAGCCGGAAGCGCTTGATCGTCTCCGCGTCCAGCCCGCGTTTGCGGCAATACGCCTGGGCGTCGGCGTTGCGCGGCAGTTCGCTCTCGTACCAGCTGGCGGCGGCATCGAGCAGGGCGTAGAGATCGGTCTTGTCCTCGCGCGGTACCGCCTCGCGGCCGCCTTCGCGCGGCACCGTCAGGCCGACCGTCTGCGCCAGTTCCTCGACCGCGTCGGGAAACTCCAGCCGCTCGTAATCCATCAGGAACTTCACCGCACTGCCGTGCGCGCCGCAGCCGAAGCAGTGGTAGAACTGCTTGGCCGGGCTGACCGAGAACGACGGCGAGCGCTCGTTGTGGAACGGGCAGCACGCCGTCCACTCGCGCCCGGCCTTCTTCAATGGCACGCGCCGCTCGATCACGTCGACGATGTCGACGCGGGTAAGCAGTTCATCGATGAAGCTGTCGGGAATCAGGCCGCGCATTCGGGCCATTGTAGAGTGTCGCCGCCGTGACGGAAGAACGGGCGAGGACTGCGACCGGATCGATGCCCGCGACGGTCTCGCCGGTGAAGGTGCCGTTTCACCGGATCCGGTGCCCTGCATGGCACCCGAGCTCCCATGCACCCTCTCGCCGCCTTCCGGACGGCATCCCTCAAAGGACGATGCTGAACACCCCTATCACGGCCAGCATGGCCAGCACGAACAGGATCAGGAAGCACACGAACAGCACCTTGGCGATCATGGCGGTGGCGCCGGAAACGCCACCGAAACCGAGCCAGCCGGAAATCAGCGAGACGATGGCGAAAACAATGGCCCACTTCAACATGCATTTCTCCTTGCAACGGGTGAGGGCTGCCGGGGTTGTCCCCGGTCCTGTCGAGCAGGCTGACTCGCTGAGACCTCAGGCGTTCAAACGCGCCTTGATCTTGCCCGAGACCACGGCCATGTCGGCACGTCCGGCGGCCTTGGCTTTCACCGCGGCGACCACCTTGCCCATGTCGCGGGCCGTACTGGCGCCCGTCTCGCTGATCGCAGTGTCGATCAGTGCGTCGATCTCGGCGTCATCCAGCTTGGCCGGCAGGTAGGTGTCGATCACCTCCATCTCGGCACGTTCGATGGCGGACAGATCCCCACGGTTGGCGGCATCGAACTGGCTGACCGAATCGCGCCGCTGCTTGAGCATCTTTTCCAGCGTGGCCAGTATCTGCACGTCATCCAGTTCGATGCGTTCGTCGACCTCGCGCTGCTTGATCGCGGCCAGCATCAGCCGGATCACCCCGAGCCGGTGTTTGTCGCCGGCACGCATGGCATTTTTCATGTCTTCGGTGAGCTGCTGCTTGAGCGTCATGCCGGTAACCTCTGAAAGTCCGGGAAAATCCATTCTACGGAAACGACAAAGCCGGCGTTGTCCGTGGGGACAACACCGGCCAGGTCAGACCCGATGCTTGCGGTGGCGGCGAGAATCCGCACCAACCGGTGTTTCCTTTGTGCGACGCCGGGGCATCGCTGGATCCGCCGAACATCGACGGATCGGGGAAACTCAGTACAACCGGGTCTTGCGCGAGACGTCACGCGAAAGACGACGCAGGTGGCGCTTTACAGCGGCAGCGCGCTTGCGCTTGCGCTCCTGGGTCGGCTTTTCGTAGAACTCACGCTTGCGCGTTTCAGCGAGGACACCGGCCTTTTCGCAGGTACGCTTGAAACGACGCAGAGCAATCTCGAACGGCTCGTTCTCGCGAACTTTTACGTTGGGCATGGAAACTCCGAGTGGTAGTCTTCCCGCGGATACGGGACTGTTGAATAGGGCGAGCCGCGAAGTATACCGTGGATATCAAAGAATTTTCAAAACCATCTCGGCGCAGGGTAATCCTGGGCATAGAAACGTCGTGTGACGAAACCGGCGTCGCTCTGCTGCGCTGGGAGCCGGACGCGCCGGGCCGAGGGCTGCTGGCGCATACGCTGTACAGCCAGATCAAGCTGCATGCCGCCTATGGCGGTGTGGTGCCGGAGCTGGCCAGTCGCGACCATGTGCGCAAATTGCTGCCGCTGATCCGCGAGGCGTTGGCCGAGGCCGGCCTGACCGTGCAGGACCTGGGCGGGGTGGCGTATACCGCCGGTCCCGGGCTGGTCGGGGCGCTGCTGGTCGGCGCGTCGGCGGGTCGTGCGATGGCCTGGGCGTTGGGTGTGCCGGCGATCGGAGTCCACCACATGGAAGGGCATTTGCTGGCCCCGCTGCTGGAGGACGATCCGCCGCAGCCGCCGTTCGTGGCGCTGCTGGTGTCCGGCGGGCACTCGATGCTGGTCGAGGTGAAGGCCATCGGCGACTACGTGATACTCGGCGACACGCTGGACGATGCCGCCGGTGAGGCGTTCGACAAGACCGCCAAGATGATGGGGCTGCCGTATCCCGGTGGCCCGGAACTGGCCCGACTGGCCGAGCAGGGCCGCGCCGGTGCTTTCAGGTTCTCGCGCCCGATGACCGATCGGCCGGGACTGGATTTCAGTTTCTCGGGCCTGAAAACCCAGGTGCTGCTGGCGTGGAAGGCCAGTGACCACAGCACGCAAACGCGGGCCGACATCGCCCGTGCATTCGAGGAGGCAGTGGTCGATACCCTGATCATCAAGTGTCGTCGCGCGTTGCAGGCCAGCGGTGCCCGACGGCTGGTGATTGCCGGCGGTGTCGGCGCCAACCGCCGATTGCGCAGCGAACTGGCCGCCGCGGCCGCGAAGGACGGGTTTCAGGTGTATTTTCCGCGGCTGGATTTCTGCACCGACAATGGCGCGATGATCGCGCTGGCTGGCGCGATCCGGCTGGCCGGCGGGCAGCAGCAGGGCGATTCGGTAGATGTCCATCCGCGCTGGGATCTGCAGAGCCTGCCGGCGGCCTGATCCCGCCCTTGTAGGAGCGCACCCTGTGCGCGAGGCTTTTGACGTCGGCAAGAGCAAAAAGCATCGCGCACAGGGTGCGCTCCTACAGGTGGCGCGGAACTACCACTGGGTGCGGCCGGGCAGCAGGCCTTTCAGCTCCGCTTCGGTGAGGTTGCGCCACTGGCCGACCTTCAGGTGCGCCAGCCGGACGTTGTCGATGCGCACGCGGCGCAGCTGGGTCACGCGGTAGCCGAACGCGGCGGCCATCAGCCGGATCTGCCGGTTCAGGCCCTGGGTCAGCACGATCGAGAAGCCGAACTTGGCGATCCGGCGCACTCGGCAGGGCTGGGTCATCTGGTTGTGGATGCGCACGCCCCGCGCCATGCCGGTCAGGAATTCGTCGGTGACCGCCTTGTTCACACCGACCAGGTATTCCTTCTCGTGGTTGTTCTCCGAGCGCAGGATCTCGTTGACGATGTCGCCGTTGCTGGTCAGCAGGATCAGCCCCTCGGAATCCTTGTCCAGCCGTCCGATCGGAAAGATCCGCTGCGGATGGTCGACGAAGTCGATGATGTTGCCGTCGACGCCCTTCTCGGTGGTGCAGGTGATCCCGACCGGCTTGTTCAACGCGATGTAGACGGCCTTCTTCGCCGCCGGGGTGGCAGCCAGCTGGCGCATGCGCACGACCTCGCCGTCCACGCACACTTCGTCGCCATCCAGCGCCTTGGCGCCGGTCGTGACGACTTCACCATTGATGGTGACGCGGCCGGCCAGCAGCAGCTCGTCTGCCTCGCGACGGGAGCACAGACCGGCCTCGCTGATGTATTTGTTGACGCGCATATCAATCCTCAATGTAGGAGCGCACCCTGTGCGCGGTGCTCCTCATTAATCTGACGAAGAGCTCGCGCACAGGGTGCGCTCCTACGATGTTGTCAGGAACGCAGCCCGATCCCCCGCTTGAGCAGGTGCAGCGCCATCAGCGACAGTCCGACGACGAAGGCCAGCATCACCGCGAAGGCGGTGCCGATGCCGACGTCGCTGATGCCGAGCACGCCGAAACGGAACGCGTTGACCATGTACAGGATCGGGTTGATCCGCGAGATCGCCTGCCACGGCTCCCCCAGCATGTTGACCGAATAGAACACGCCGCCCAGGTAGGTCAGCGGAGTCAGGATGAAGGTCGGCACCAGCGCGATATCGTCGAATTTCTTCGCATAGACCGCGTTGACGAAGCCGGCCAGGGCGAAGATCGTGGCGCCCAGCAGCACCGACAGAAAGGTGATCAGCGGGTGCACCACCTGCAGGCTGGTGAAGAACAGTGCGATCAGCAGCACCAGCAGGCCGACCACCAGGCCGCGCGCCACCGCACCGGTGACGTAGCCGGTCAGAATCACCCAGTTCGGCATCGGCGACACCAGCATTTCCTCCACCGAGCGCTGGAACTTGGCGCCGAAGAACGAGCTGGAGATGTTGGCATAGCTGTTGTTGATGATGCTCATCATCACCAGCCCCGGCACGATGTACTGCATGTAGGTGAAGCCGCCCTCGATCGTGCCGATGCGGCTGCCGATCAGCTTGCCGAAGATCACGAAGTACAGCGTCATCGTGACCATCGGCGGAATCAGCGTCTGCGTCCAGATGCGCACCACGCGCATGATTTCGCGGCGGGTGATGGTGTACAGCGCCACCAGGTTGGCAGAGGTGCTCATGCGGTTTTCTCCTGGCGCGCCGGCTCGAGTCGCCCGTTCTCGACCAGACGCACGAACAGTTCCTCCAGCCGGTTGGTCTTGGTGCGCATCGAGTTCACCGTGATGCCGTTGTCGGTGAGTGCGGCGAACAGGGTGTTGAGGTCCTGCTTGCGCGCCATCTCCGCTTGCAGGGTGTGGTCGTCGACGCGGTGCAGGGTGACCCCCGGAATCGTCGGCAGCTCGCCGGGAATCCCGGCCAGATC
>JAPHUU010000386.1 GCA_026193555.1 Rhodanobacter sp. | reverse complement strand
TCGTAGTTGTCGATCCAGCCGTAAGGACCGTAGTCGATGGTGAGGCCGAGGATCGACATGTTGTCGGTATTCATCACCCCATGCACGAAACCCACCCGCATCCAGTGCGCGACCATGTTGGCGGTGCGCTGGCAAACCTGGGCGAACCACGCCGCGTACAGCGCCTCGCCCTGCCCTGCGAGTTCGGGAAAATCGCGGCGGATGGTGAAGTCCACCAACTGCCGCAGCAGCGCGATGTCGCCGCGTGACGCCGGCAACTCGAAATTGCCGAAGCGGATGAACGAGGGCGCGACCCGGCACACGATCGCACCCGGCTCCGGCGCTGCGTGGCCGTCGTAGAACATGTCGCGCACCACCGGCTCGCCACTGTCGACCAGACTCAGCGCGCGGGTGGTCGGCACGCCCAGGTGATGCATCGCCTCGCTGCACAGGAACTCGCGCAGCGACGAGCGCAGCACTGCCCGGCCATCCGCGCCGCGCGAATACGGGGTCGGGCCGGCGCCCTTCAACTGCAGCTCCCAGCGCTGACCGGCCGCATTGATCGCCTCACCCAGCGAGATCGCGCGGCCATCGCCCAGTTGCCCGGCCCAGTTTCCAAACTGATGCCCGCCGTAATTGGCCGCGTAGGGCTGCATGCCTTCCAGCAAGGCGTTGCCGCCGAACACCCGTGCAAATTCCGGCGTGGCCACGTCCGCCTCGCTGAAGCCCAACGCAGCCGCCATCTCGGCCGAATGGGCCAGCAGGCGCGGCGCCGCGACCGGGGTGGCATCGACACGCGAATACAGCACGCCCTCGACCTGACGCGGACGCGACCCGTGTTGCGGATCACCGGGCAGGTCGCGCACGAAGGCGTTGTCGAAGTGCAGGCTGAGCATGGGCACCAGAGATCGGAAGGGACTTGCAGCTTATATCCGGGCGCCGGCGGCCCGGTGCAATGCCTCGGCAGCATCCACGGCGCTTCGGCCCTCGCCAGTTTTTCCCGTACGGCTAGCGGTCGGCGACCTGCGCGTCTGCTCCCGGGCGATAGACGCCTTTCAGACGCCGGTAGACGGTCAGTACCGCCGTGCCATAGTCCCTCGCCAGTCGCGGCGTGTGGCTGTGGTAGTAACCCACGCCCAGCACGCGGTCATGGGTCTGGTGCATGCCCGCGCGCAGGATCTTCGCGGCCACCGTGATGTTGGTCCGCGGATTGAGCAGGGTCAGCGGATCGCGCACGGCATCCCTGTGCATCGGGTAGTAGACCTGCATGATGCCGACATCCTGCACGGCGGAGCCGAACTGGGTTGCCGCGGCCATCTCGAGCTGCACATGGTGGCGGTCACCGCGCACCAGGTGGTCGTTGACGCGGAACAGCCACGGCGTCGGCGCAATCTTGCCGCTGGGCAGCAATGCCTTGGATTCCACCAGCGCGACGCTGTACAGCAGCAGCGGATCGATGCCGGAAGACTTGCCGATCTGCGCCCACAGACTGTGCCTGGAGGCGATGTCCAGATCCGGTTCGGCGATCGGCATCATCAGATCCATCGTGCTGACTTCGGACAGCAGGCTGGCGGGAGCTTCCGCGTGCGACGGTTCATCTGCCTTACTGCCCACCGGGATCACCGCGGCCGCGCCACTCTCGACCGATACCGGCGTGAGCGTCACCACGGGCAGCGCGTTGATCGCAACCGATGCCGGGCTACCGGCCGGCGTCACGGCCAGCGGGGTATGCGCCGTGGCCCGTGGCATATGTGGCAAACCGAACTCCAGCAGCAGCATCGCGCTCACCATGGAACCCCATGCGACCGCGGTTGCCGCCCGGCGTCGATCCGATCGATCCCACCTCAGCCACGGCACCGTTCGCGCCACGGCAGCCACGGCGAGCGTGGGGCCGTCAATCCGGCGCAAGGCAGCCCACGTCATTCGGCACCATCCGGCCAACCGGAACCAGACCTGCCCCCATACCCGCATGCCCTGAAGCAGCGACACAAACCGCAGAGCCGTCGGCGACCGGGTCGACACCGCGCGCGGAGGAGCCCGTCCGGCGGGTGCCGGAACCAGCACCGACCAGTCGGTCAGTTCGCGCGAGGCTGCCGAACTGGTGAATTTCCGGCTCACCGGCGCCACCAAACGGACGCGATCCGACTTGCACTGGACATGGGCCAGGCTGGCCTGGGGTGCCGTGGGCAGCTTGCCGAAACCGACCACAGGGGTCCCCATGCCGGCGTGGTGATGACTGCGGTACCGAACCTCGTCCTGGTATCGAGCACGTACGATCGACGACTCGTTTGGCCCCACGGATCCACTAGCCGGCATGCCCCGGGGCGCGGGCACCTGGTGCAGGTTCGGCTGGCCAGCTGACGCGCGGAACTGCCGGCCAGCGTCAGTTCTTGTTCCCCGAGCGGCAGCCACCGGCGCGCCAGCACTCGCCCTGATCGGCTTCGCATCCAGCCCGAAGGCTGCCCGGTATCCCGAAATCTCCAGACGTATGGCGTCCGTGGTTGCCGCATTCGAACCATCCACGAGTGAATCCCTGTAAAACGGCATTGCCGCGGTTAACTGCCTGGCCATGGGCCGGTTTCCAGCCTCGGTGGAAGCGACCGGACCGGCGATGCCTGCCGCGTTGAAGGTCGCCATTGGATCAGCCCATTGGATCGGCTTTGACGCACGGGAACCCGATACGGGGTGTCGACAGGCCCCCTTGCGGCCCCAAAGATCGAAGCAAATCCTGTGCCGGGTCCGTTGCCAGGATGCGCGTCGGTTCGACCACGCGCTTGCCGCGCCGCCGTAATGCCTGGCAAACACCACAGCGGACGCTATAGTCGGCACCACCACGCCGGAGCCCGCATGAACGACCAGTCCCCGAATCCGCTCAACGCCGATGCCCTGGCCGAGGACGCTCCCTACCTCGACGCGACGACGCGCTGGCTGGAACGGGCGGTGATCGGCCTGAACCTGTGCCCGTTCGCGCGAGCGCCACATGTGCAGGGCAAGCTGCGCCTGCGG
>JAPHUU010000024.1 GCA_026193555.1 Rhodanobacter sp. | reverse complement strand
GACGACTTGCCGGCGCCGCCGGTGCCGGTGAGGCCGAGCACGGGGGTCTGCTGGCCGGCCAGCCACCACTGCTTGCGCAGGCGCGTCAGCTCGGCCTCGGCCAGCTCGCCCTGCTCGATGGTGGAGAGCATCTTGCCGACCGAGATCTCGTCATCGATGTCGACCTTGGGCACAGCCGCTGCCTTCGCCTCGGCGCGCCGGGTCGCGGCCGCACGCGCCCGCTGCATGACATCCTCGATCATCTCGACGAGGCCGAGCTTCATGCCGTCGTTGGGGTGGTAGATGCGCTCGACACCGTAGGCCTCGAGCTCCTTGATCTCCTCCGGCGTGATGGTGCCGCCGCCACCGCCGAACACGCGGATGTGGCCGGCGCCGCGCTCGCGCAGCATGTCGACCATGTACTTGAAGTACTCGACGTGGCCGCCCTGGTAGGAGCTGAGCGCGATGGCGTCGGCGTCTTCCTGCAGCGCGGCGCGCACCACGTCCTCGACCGAGCGGTTGTGGCCGAGGTGGATCACCTCCGCGCCCTGCGACTGGATGATCCGCCGCATGATGTTGATCGCCGCGTCGTGGCCGTCGAACAGGCTGGCGGCGGTGACGAAGCGCAGCGGGGTGGTTTCGGCGTGCGCGGTGGCGGCGGGGACGTGGCTGGCGGGGGAACTCATGGCAACTCCGGACTTCGATGTGCTTGAACCCCTCGATTCTAGTGGGGTTCGCCATCGAACGCTTGGAGCAGCGCGGGTACTGCGTCGTGGGACCTACAGCCCGTACGGCAGGTTCGGGCTGCCGATCACCCGATTGCCGACATCCTCGCCGCGCAGGAAGGCCATCGATGCCTCGATCACTTGCGGCGCATCGACGATGCGGTGATGACCCAGCCCCTGGGTGGTGACCAGTCGTGCCCCCGGCCAGTAGCGGGCGTAGCGTTCGCCCTCCTCCCACGGCACATCGCGGTCGTCCAGATCGTGCACGATCAGCCCCGGCTGGCCGAGCGCCGGCAGATGCCGATGCACTTGCAGATCCTGCGGATGGGTGCCGGTATGGCGTTCGTGCCAGTCGTAGAACCGCGCACGCAGGTTATGGCCCAGCCGCACCATGTGCAGGAAGCGATCGGTTGCCGCCACCATGTCGGCCGCCGGCGCCAGCAGGATCAGCTTCTGCGCCTGCCAGGCCTGGTCCTGCGCCAGCACCAGCGCCGCGCCGCCCAGCGAGTGGCCGATCGCCAGCGCGGCGCGGCCGAAGCAGCGCCCCAGCTCGTTGGTGGTGTCGACGAAATCCGGCAGGGTGCAGTAGCGACCGCCGCTGAGGCCATGTCCGGGCTGGTCGAACGCGACCACCGCGTAGCCCAGCGCGCGCAGGTGGCTCACCCATGGCTGGAAGCGCAGACCGAAGCTCGACCAGCCGTGCGCCATCAGCGCATACGGCTGGCGTACCGGATCGCCCCAGGTGTAGGTGGCGATGCGCTTGCCGCGGATGATGATTTCGCCGCGCCGCATGGCCGGATCCATGGCAGCGGCCAGCGCGCGCGTGCGGCTGCTGGGGAACGGGGTGGCGAACAGCTGCGCGGCATGCTTCAGGGTGCGCGAGGGCAGCAGCCGGCTGCCCAGCGCAAAGCCGGCCCGCACCGCGCCGAGCTTGAGCCGGCCGGGAGTCGCGGCGGATGGAGCGGGCGTGGCGACGGAACGTCGAGGCATGGCGTGGCTCCGCAGGTTCGGCATGCGCACCTCGCCCGATGCGGCGTGAACGTGGCGTGCTGGTGACTGTCGCGTAACTATTGCATTGCAGCATATCGCACTCGTCAACCTCGTTGCACGCCATTCCTGAAGCCATTCGTGGCTCGCCGCGCCGCCGCAAATCGGGAACTTCGCGACGCCGGCATGGCCGCCCCCAAGCCGAACGCGCCCCACGGCATGACCCTCGCCAGTTCGACCGGGCTCGCATCCATCGACCGCGACCCCTCCTCTGACGGGTCGCCATCTCCTGGGCCGCCACTGCGACGCGGACCAGCAGTGGCGGGCCGGTCACAGAGCCCGGCGGGCAGAAAGGCGCTGCTCGCTGCCGCGTTCTTGAAGGGGCTGCGCGCGCCCCATACGTCGACGACTTGACGCACTGCGGCATCGCGCCGGGGGATCAACGTATTAAACTTCGCGCTTTGGCTTGTCGCCCCGGCCTCCGTCGGGGCGACAAGTTTCCGGCGTTTTCCTCAGTTCTGGCCAGCCGTACCGGCCATCCCACCACTCATCGTCAGGTGCCGTCCGGCACCCTGAAGCATGGAGTTACCGTTCCAATGATCTTTGAAACCATCGCCAAGACCGGTCACGAAGAAGTCGTGTTCTGCCACAACAAGGACGCCGGCCTGAAAGCCATCATCGCGATCCACAACACCGTGCTGGGCCCGGCGCTCGGCGGTCTGCGCATGTGGCCGTACAAGACCGAGCAGGAAGCCGTGAACGACGTGCTGCGGCTGTCGCGCGGCATGACGTTCAAGAACGCGGTGGCGGGCCTGAATCTGGGCGGCGGCAAGGCGGTGATCATCGGCGATCCGAGCAAGGACAAGTCCGAGGCGCTGTTCCGCGCGTTCGGTCGTTTCGTCAATTCGCTCAACGGCCGCTACATCACCGCCGAGGACGTCGGCATCGACGTCAACGACATGGAATACGTGTTCCGCGAGACCGAATACGTGACCGGCGTGCACCAGGTGCATGGCGGCTCGGGCGACCCGTCGCCGTTCACCGCCTACGGCACGCTGCAGGGCCTGATGGCCGCGCTGCAGTTCAAGCACGGCAACGAGGACGTGGGCAAGTACAGCTACGCCGTGCAGGGCTGCGGCCATGTCGGCATGGAATTCATCAAGCTGCTGCGCGAACAGGGCGCCAAGGTGTTCGTGACCGACATCAACAAGGAGCTGGTGCAGCGCTGCGTCGACGAGCTGGGCTGCGAGGCGGTGGGTCTGGACGATATCTACGACGTGGAGGCGGACGTCTATTCGCCGTGCGCGCTGGGCGGCACCGTCAACGCGCAGACGATCGACCGGATCAAGGCACAGATCATCTGCGGCGCGGCGAACAACCAGCTGGCCACCGACGAGATCGGCGACGAGCTGCAGCGCCGCGGTGTGCTGTATGCACCCGATTACGCGGTCAATGCCGGCGGCGTGATGAACGTGTCGCTGGAAATCGACGGCTACAACCGCGAGCGCGCGATGCGCATGATGCGCACGATCTATTACAACCTGGGCCGGATCTTCGAGATCAGCAAGACCGAAAGCATCCCGACCTACCTGGCCGCCGACCGTCTGGCCGAGGAGCGCATCAGCGCGATCGGCAAGATCAAGCTGCCGCACATGGGCAACGGCGGCACTCGCTTCCAGGGCCGCATGCGCGGTCAGTAAGCGGCACTACTCCACCGCGATAGGGAACGCCGGCCACCTGGCCGGCGTTTTCGCGAGTGCGTGCGGCGCTTCCAATCGCGCCGCGTCACGTATGCTGGCCACCGTGATGCCCTTGTCCGCCCCCACTTATTACTGGCGCCGCCTGCGTGGCTCCGACCGCTACGCCGAGTGCGTGCGGGTACTGCTTGCGCTCGGCGGCATCGTCGCCTGGAGCCTGTTCACCGGCCGCTTCGCCGAGGCGATTCCGGCCCTGCTCGGCGCGATCGCCTGCGCGCTGGCGGAGACCGAGGACCACTGGCGCAGCCGCCTGGGTACCTTGCTGGTCACCCTGGCCTGCTTCGCCATCGCCGCGTTCGCGGTCCAGTGGCTGATGCCGTGGCCGCTGCTGTTCGCAATGGCCCTGCCGCTGGCCACGTTCGCGCTGGTGATGCTGGGCGCGGCGAGCGGGCGCTACGCCACGATCGCCGGTGCCACGCTGCTCCTGTCGGTGTACACCATGATCGGCTCGGACCTGCCTGGCCGGGTGTCGCCGGCGCTGTTGCAGCTTCCGCTGCACCTGTTGCTGGGCGCGGCCTGGTACGGTGCGTTGTCGCTGGTCTGGAGCGCGCTGGCGCCGCAACTGGCCATCCGCCTGACGCTGGCGCGGCTGTTCGATGCGCTGGCCGACTACCTGGAGGCCAAGGCCGCGCTGTTCGCGCCGCTGCCCGGGCTCGACCGCGACGCGCTGCAGTTGGCGCTGGCCCGGCAAAACGAACAGGTGGTGCGGGCGCTCAACGATACCCGGCTGATGCTGATCGACCGGATCGGCCCGCGCCGACCCCGCGGCGCCACCGCGGCGAAGTTGCAGCTGTACTTCGTGGCGCAGGACATTCACGAACGGGTGAGCTCGTCGCACTACCCGTACGACGCGCTGGCCGCGGCGTTTTTCCACAGCGACGTGCTGTTCCGCTGCGAGCACCTGCTGCGACTGCAGGCGCGCGACTGCCGTGGCCGCGCCGAGGCCTTGCGCCTGCAGGTGGCGGCGCCGGCCGGCGCCGCGGCGGACACGGCGCTGGACGACGTGCGCAAGGCAATCGCCGCGCTGCGCGAGCAGGCCGCGCCGCCTGCGCAGGCGCTGCTGCACTCACTGGATGCGCTGCTGCGCAACATGACGGCGATCCAGACCCAGCTGGCCGGCGGCGCGGCAGCAGCGGCACCCGCCGCGGGTGCCGACAGCGCCCTGCAGGATCCCGGCCCGCGCTCGCTCGGCGAGGCCTGGGCGCGCATCCGCATCCAGTTCACGCCGCAATCGCTGCGCTTCCGGCATGCGTCGCGACTGGCGATCGCGCTGCTGCTGGGTTACGTGGTACTGCGCGTGGTGCATCCGCAGAATGGCTACTGGATCCTGCTGACCACCCTGCTGGTCTGCCAGCCCAGCTACGGCGCCACGCGTCGACGGCTGCTGCAGCGCGTGGCCGGTACCGTGGCCGGCCTGGTCGCCGGCTGGGCGGCATTGCACCTGCTGCTGTTCGGTCCGGCCCAGCTGTTGCTGCTGGTGCTTTCCGGGGTGGTCTTCTTCGCCGCGCGCCAGCGCCGCTACACGATCGCCACCGCCGCGATCACCTTGTTCGTGGTGCTGTGCTTCAACCAGCTCGGCAGCGGCTACGAGATGATGTGGCCGCGCCTGCTGGACACCCTGATCGGCGCCGGCATCGCGGCACTGGCCACCTGGTTCATCCTGCCGGACTGGCATCGGCGCCAGCTCAGCCAGGTGCTTGCCGATACCGTGCGCACCGATGCGCGCTACCTGGCCCGGATCATCGCGCAGTACGCCAGCGGCCGGCACGACGACCTCGCCTATCGGATTGCCCGCCGCGATGCGCACAACGCCCATGCGGCGCTCAGCGGCGTGCTGGCGAACATGTTGCGCGAACCGGATCGCCACCGGCAGGGCAGCGAGCTGCTGCTGCGTTTCCTGACCTCGGCGCACACCTTGCTCGGCCATCTTTCCACGCTGGGCGCGCACCGCCAGCAGCTCGCCGAACCCGCCGCGCTGGAGGCGGTGGAACACGCCGGTGCGCTGGCGGTCGTCGCGCTCGATGAGCTTGCCGGTGCCCTGGCCACGACCCGCACTACGGCACCGGTCGGCGATGGCACGATGCCGATCAGGCTGCCTGAGGTCACCGCGGACAGCCAGGAGATCACCCGGCTGGTGCTGGCCCAACTCGGCATGGTGGTGGCGCAGCGCGATCGGCTCGCCGCGCTGGGCACGGAGATCCGCGCTGGCGCGTGACGGCGGCGCCACGGGTGACGCGCTATCATTCACCGGCTAAACCAACCCCGGAGTTCCAGCGCATGCGCCCGTTTCCCCTCGGAGAAGACATCGACCTGTTGCGCGAAACCGTGCATGCCTTCGCGGAGAAGGAGATCGCCCCGCGCGCCGACCTGATCGACCGCGAGAACCTGTTCCCGGCCGACCTGTGGCGCAAGTTCGGCGAGATGGGCCTGCTCGGGGTGACCATTCCCACCGAGTACGGCGGCAGCGGCATGGGCTTCCTGGCACACATGGTGGCGATGGAGGAGATCTCGCGTGCGTCCGGTTCGGTCGGGCTGTCCTACGGCGCGCACTCCAACCTGGCGGTGCAGAACATCTTCCACAACGGCAACGAGGCGCAGCGACGCAAGTACATCCCGAAGATGTGCAGCGGCGAGTACATCGGCGCGCTGGCGATGAGCGAGCCCGGTGCCGGCTCCGACGTGGTCGGCTCGATGACCTGCAAGGCCGAGCTGAAAGGCGACGTATGGGTGGCCAACGGCTCCAAGATGTGGATCACCAACGGCCCGGACGCCGATGTGCTGCTGGTCTACATGCGCACCGCGCCGCGCGTCGCCGGCAGCCGCTGCATGACCGCCTTCATCGTCGAGAAAGGCATGAAGGGTTTCACCACGGCGCAGAAGCTGGACAAGCTCGGCATGCGCGGCTCGAACACCTGCGAGCTGGTGTTCGAGAACTGCGAGATCCCGGCCGAGAACATCGTGGGCGAGGTCAACGAGGGCGTGCGCGTGCTGATGAGCGGCCTGGATACCGAGCGGCTGGTGCTGACCGGCGGCCCGCTGGGGCTGATGCAGTCGGCGCTGGACCTGACCCTGCCCTATGTGCGCGAACGCAAGCAGTTCAACGCGCCGATCGGCACCTTCGGCGTGATGCAGGCGAAGATCGCCGACATGTACACCGCGCTGCAGTCCTCGCGCGGCTTCGCCTACATGGTGGCGCAGCAGTTCGACCACGGCGTGAAGTCGCGCATCGATCCGGCCGCCTGCCTGCTCAATGCCTCGCAGAACGCGGTGCAGGTGTCGCTGGAGGCGATCCAGGCGCTGGGCGGCAACGGCTACATCAACGAGTTTCCGGCCGGTCGCCTGCTGCGCGACGCCAAGCTGTACGAGATCGGCGCCGGCACCAACGAGATCCGGCGCATGCTGATCGGGCGCGAGCTGTTCCACGGCAAGGCCTGACCAGGCGGGCCGATCGGAAACGACCGGCCCGCGATGTTGTGACGCCGGTCGCCCCTCACCGATCGCCGGCAAGCGGTGGCACGGCGGATGCCCGGATCAGAACGCCAGCCGGTAGCTGACCATGCCCATGCCCGAGCGCTGGTACTGCCCGGAGAAATAGTTGTAGCCGAGCTGCACCGCGGAGCGCGGTGACAGGTTCCAGTCCAGACGCATGCCGGCGACGGTGCCGTAGCGCGACAGGCCGATGCCGCCGACGGGCGCATATTGCTGCAGACCGGTAAAGCTCGCATCGAGCACGTCGCCATGCATCGCGAACGCCTGCTGCCGCAGCAGGTGCGCCTGCACGGTCAGCTTGCGGCCGTTGTCGAACGTCCAGCTCTGCGCCGCGCGCACGCCGACGCCGGCCTGCCAGCGCTCGATGTTCTGCGGCGGCGCCTGCAGACCGAAACCGCCGGCGCCCTGCTCCCGGAAGCCGTCATTGCGGACATCCACGTACTGCATGTTGAGGTACGGGGTCAGCCGCCAGCGGCCCAGTGCCAGCTGATAACCGCTTTCGCCATAGGCGACGCCATAGCGACCGTTGCTGCTGCTGGACACGTCACTGAACGTGCCGCCGAGCTGCACATGACGTCGCATGTTGCCGTAGTAGCTGCCGGTACCGAACCGGCCCATGGCGTACCACGGCCCCCGGATCAGGCCGGCATAGAGCATGCCCTCGACCGCACGGTTACTGCCCTGGTCGGCGGTGGCTGCCAGCAGACCCCGGCCCTGGCTCTGGCTCAGCGCATAACCGAACACGCCGTTGCCACCCAGTCGCTGGTCCGCGCCGACCATCCATCCGTTGAGTGCGTAACCGACGTTGCCGTAGCCGCTGCGCGCCATGCTGCCCTGATAGCCGAGCGTCTGCGCCCAGCCGCCGACGGCGAGTGATTGTGCGGGCGAGCTGAGCAGCTGATCGAAGCGCTCCGACAACGCGCGCGTGCCGGCGTCGATCCCGTCCAGGGTCATCTGCGCGCTGGCCGCATGCAGCTGGCCGGAGAGGCTCTGCAGCGAATTCTGCACCGTTGCCACGCTGGGCGACTGCTGCAGGTTGGCGGCGGCGCTGATGAATCCGCTGCTGACCGGAGTCGCCGTGCTCGTCGCAGGCTGCATCAGTTGCGTATTGATCTGCCCGAAGGCGCTCTGCACGCGCTGTGCAGCACCATACGAGGCGGCGGTGTAGGAGGCTCCCTGCACCGCCGTGACGCTGACCTGCGTCACGTTCAGCCAGGCATTGTTGGCGTCGTAGTTGAGTGTTGCGGTGAGCAGCACGTTGGAGGCGGTGTTGAGCGCAGAGAACGTGCCGGTGAGGCCACCATTGGCGCTCAGCACGCCGGTGTGCGAGCTGACCACATAGCCCGAATTCGTGCCGATCACGTACAGGTCGCCCCCGGTCAGGCTGGCCGTACCGGTGACATTCAACGCCGAGCCGAGGGACACCGCCAGCCGGCCGCTGCCTTGCTGGGCATAGTTTCCCGCCACCGTGACATCACTGCCGCTTGCCACCAGTACGCCGGCATTGGTCACGCTGCCGCCGATGGTCTGGGTGCCGCTCAAGGTGGCACCGCCGCTGATGCTGACACTGGAGGCCAGCGAGCTGGCCGTCAGCGTGCCGGCCTGCACCTGGGTCAGGCCGGCGTAAGTCGATGGCTGCGTGAGGTTGAGTGTGCCGGTGCCCTGCTTGATCAGACCCCCGGCACCGGAGATCGGGTTGTTCCAGCTGGAACTGCCCGTGAAGCTGACAGTGACATCGCCCCAGTTGAACTGCGCCGGACCATTCACTGCCTTGCCGACATCCAGCTCGCCGTAGCCGAAGACCGGATCCACCCCCGGCGCCCCCAGATCCTGGGCCGTGCCCAGCAGGGTCTGCCGCACCAGGTCGTTGGTGAAATACGGATAGGCCTGCCATACCAGCGCCGCTGCGCCGGACACCTGTGGCGCCGCCAGCGAGGTTCCCGCCACGATCCAGTAGCTCAGACTGGTGGCGGTGTCGTCCTTGCCGCTGACGATCACGTCGCCGGGTGCCGCCAGGCAGTAGTTCATCGCGATGCCGCAGGCATTCGAATAGCTGGCCAAGTGGGTCGGGTTGTTGCTGTCCACCGCCACCACGGCAAGCCAGCCTTTTGCCAGATCCGCCGCGCGGTTGGGCAGCGCCGCCACGTCGCTGGGATTGGCGGCCGATTCATTGCCGGCAGCAAACACCACCAGCCCGCCCCAGGTGTTGATGAACGGGCTGTAGGCATCGTGGAAACTCTGGGTTGTCGCCGTGGCACTGGCATCCCAGTACAGGCCACCCCAGGAATTGTTCATCACCTTGACGCCATTGGCGATCAGGTCGGTGTTGATCTGTCCCAGCGGATCGGCGCTTGTCACCAGGTTGCCCTTGCCGGTGCTGTCACTGGGCGGTGAAACGTCACTGATGACCCGCGCCGAGACCAGATCCGCGCCCGGTGCAATGCCCCCGGCAAAATCACCCAGTGGCGTGCCCGCGGCGATCTCCGACACCCAGGTGCCATGGCCGACCACGTCGTCGATCGCGGTATTGTTGGTGGTGGGGTCGACGTAGATCAACTCCTTGGTGACACGTCCGCTCAGCGTCGGGTGATTGCGCATGATGCCGCTGTCCACCACGCCGATGATGACCCCGGCGCCAGTGAAGCCCTGGCTGTGGGCGGCATAGGTGTTGGTGATGGCCAGCTGCGCGTCCAGCGGCGGCTGTGCCGGGGGCGGCGCAGGGGCTGGTGCGGGTGCCGGTGCCGGTGCGGCGGGAGTGGGCTTCACGTTGCTGGAACCACCACCACCGCAAGCACTCAAACCAAGCGCGGCGGCAGCCAGCAGCGCCGCTTCACGATAGCGAAACCCCGTATTCAGTATTTTCTTCATGGCCCACCCCGCGCAGTTCGATCCTTGCCGATGGCCAAGTACCCGTACGGGCAGCCCAGCCCCATCCCCGGCCCAAATCATCGCACAACGCACAACCCCCGGAGAGGTGAAAAATGTGCCGCCCAACGCAGAACCGACCCATTTGCCGCCACCTGCGACGGACTGCGATAATCAACAGGTTATTCACCAGGCGCTCGCGCCCCTCAGCCTTCCAGTGGAGTTTCCCATGTCGGATGTCAGCGTAGTCATCGCCGGTGCCAAGCGCACCGCCATTGGTTCCTTCCTCGGCCAGTTCACCGGCGTGCCAACGCCCAAGCTGGGTGCCACCGCCATCCGCGCCGCGCTGGAGCAATCCGGTGTCGCGCCCGCGGATGTCAGCGAGGTGATCATGGGTTGCGTGCTGCCGGCCAACCTCGGGCAGGCGCCGGCGCGTCAGGCATCGCTCGCCGCCGACCTGCCGGCGAGTGTCGGCTGCACCACGATCAACAAGGTCTGCGGCTCCGGCATGAAGGCGATCATGCTCGGTCACGACTTGATCAAGGCCGGTTCGGCCAGCATCGTGGTCGCCGGCGGCATGGAGTCGATGACCAACGCGCCGCACATGGTCAACGCCCGTACCGGCATCCGCTACGGCGACGGCAAGCTGGTCGACCACATGGCGTGGGACGGCCTGACCAATCCGTACGACGGCAAGTCGATGGGCGTGTTCGGCGAAATGTGCGCCGACAAGTACCACTTCACCCGCGAGGACCAGGACGCGTTCGCGATCGAATCGGTGACGCGGGCGCAGGCCGCGCAGAAGAACGGAACATTCGCCGACGAGATCACCGCCGTCACGGTCAGTGGCCGCAAGGGCGACGTCCAGGTCGATACCGACGAGCAGCCGGGCCGCTCCGATATCGCCAAGATCCCCACGCTGCGCGCCGCCTTCCGCAAGGAGAATGGCACCATCACCGCGGCCAGTTCATCCAGCATCTCCGATGGCGCGGCGGCAGTGGTACTGCTGTCCGCCGACAGTGCGAAGGCGCGTGGCCTGCAGCCGCTGGCGCGCATCGTCGCGCACGCCACCCATTCGCAGGAGCCGGAGTGGTTCACCACCGCGCCGGTGGGCGCGATCAACAAGGTGCTCGCCAAGGCTGGCTGGCAGGTCGGCGAGGTGGACCTGTTCGAGATCAACGAAGCGTTCGCCGTGGTTGCCATGACCCCGATCAAGGAGCTCGGCATCCCGCATGAAAAGGTCAACGTCAATGGCGGAGCCTGCGCGCTGGGCCACCCGATCGGCGCCAGTGGTGCCCGCCTGGTGGTGACCCTGCTGCACGCCTTGAAGGCCCGCGGGCTGAAGCGAGGCATTGCCACGCTGTGCATTGGCGGCGGCGAGGCGACGGCGATCGCCGTGGAGTGCATGGACTGAAATCCAGCCGGATGAGGTGCCGCCATCACGGTCTCTTTCCATGGGCGCTGGCTAGACTTGCTTTCGGGACGCCCTGCAATACAGCGGCAGCATGAGTTTCACACTCAGACGCTGGTGTCTTGCATGGGCGACCAAACGGCATTCATCGACATCCAACGGCAATGGAACCTCACCATGAAATTTACGCATACCTTGTTCGCCTGTGCGCTGGTCGCACTCTTGGCAGCCTGCAGCAACGGCGCCCAGGATTCCGCGCAAGATGCCCAGAAATCAGCCGACGCAGCCAAGCATGCCGCCGACACGGCGCAGCAGACTGCCGCCCAGACACCGACCACTGCCACCGAACAGGCAGCTGATCAGGCCAGGATGGCGGCCGACGCTGCCAGCATGGCGTCGGATCAGGCACAGCAGGCAGCGACCGCCGCCTCTGCTTCACCGGCCCCCAGCTCGACGGCTGTGGACCAGGCGATCCAGGCCGCTTCCAACGCTGCCGGCATGGCTAAGAAGGCCGCGGATGCAGCCAAGGCAGCCGCGAGCAATGCCAAGGACGCCAAGCAGGACGCCGTGAACGGGCACTGAGTTCGCGCATCTGCAAACTGACAGGACTGACCGCCTCGTGCAGCCGTTTTATTTGCGACGGCGAACCTCACCGGCGGGGAAACACAAATGAGTCCCGATCCGGCCGAAGCAATCATGAAAGTCCCGTTAATGACAGCCGGCTAAACTGATTCAAGGCAAACAGTGAAGTTTCAGGGAAAGAACTGGCGAAATTTCAACGAAAGCGTTATTAATACTCGGCCATACGGCATTCCACGGCATAGGAGATCCACCATGAAATTTACGCGTACCCTTCTCGCCTCCGCGCTCGTCGCGCTGTTGGCGGCTTGCAGCAACGGCGCGCAGGATTCCGCGCAGGACGCTCAGAAGTCGGCTGACACCGCTCAGCAGGCTGCTGATACAGCCCAGCAGGCTGCAGCGGCCGCAACCGCGGCTGCTCCTGCGATGGCTGCTCCGGCTTCCACGGCTGCTGCCCCGGCTTCCACTGCAGCCGCTCCTGCTGCAGCTTCCACCGCTCCAGCCTCGGATGCAATGAAGGGTCAGTAATCCCCTTCGTATGTAGACAAGAAACCGGCCGCCTCGCGCGGCCGGTTTTTTTTGGTGCGCCCGGCAGGGCGCACCTGCTTGGAGGTGAAAGTCCTCTATCCACCCGGCAAGGGGAAGGATTAGCGGAAGGCAAGGGCATCTCAG
>JAPHUU010000454.1 GCA_026193555.1 Rhodanobacter sp. | reverse complement strand
CGCGCAAGTTTGCCGCCGCGCGGGCCGGTGGCCTGACGCCGATTCTGTGCGTGGGCGAGACGCTGGGGCAACGCGAGGCTGGCGAAACCGAGGCCGTCATCGCCCGCCAGTTGCAGGCGGTGTTGGCGCTCAATGGCATCGGCTGCTTCGATACCGCGGTGATCGCCTACGAACCGGTGTGGGCCATCGGCACCGGCCGCACCGCCACGCCCGAGCAGGCACAGCAGGTGCACGCGTTCATTCGTAGCCAACTGGAAAAAGAAGATGTTACAATTTCCCGGCTCACACGACTGCTTTACGGCGGAAGTGTCAAGGCGGCCAATGCCGCGGAATTGTTTGCGCAAGTGGATGTGGACGGCGGGTTGATCGGCGGAGCCTCTCTGGTGGCTGCCGATTTCCTTGCAATCTGCACCGCGGCGCATCAGGCGCTACAGGCTTAATAAATCACATGTTCGTCATTTTCAGCGTGTTTTACATCTTGATCGCGGCGGCCATGATCGTGCTGATCCTGCTGCAGAACGGTGCCGGCGCGGATGCCGGCTCCGGCTTCGGCGGCGGCGGTTCGGCCACCGTGTTCGGTGCCCGCGGTTCGGCCACGTTCCTGACCCGTGCCACCGGCGTGCTCGCGGGGCTGTTCTTCCTGCTCAGCCTGGGCATGGGCATCTATCTGCACAGCAGCGGTGCGGTACACGAAACCGGCAATGATCTCGGCGTGATGGCCGGCTTGACCAGCAAGGCGCCTGCAAAGAAGGCGCCGGCGACCCCGGCGGCGGGTTCGGAAGTCCCGGTTGCACCGGCGGCGACCAAGGCTGTGACCCCGGCGGTACCGTCGGCGACGGACGCAAACCAGGGCGAAGTGCCGGCAGCGACCCAGCCAGCAAAGAAGCACTGAGCAACACACCTGCCCAGGTGGCGGAACTGGTAGACGCACTACCTTGAGGTGGTAGCGACGCAAGTCGTAGGGGTTCGAGTCCCCTCTTGGGCACCAATGAAGGGTTTCAGCAAGGATCGCTGAGACTCGAAAGGACAGAGAAACCCGCATGACAGCGGGTTTTTTTGTGCCTGAAGGTTGCCGGTGGTTTCCATGAGGGGCAAGGTCAGCTGACGGTATTTCTGGGTCTCCGTGCGGGATGGCCGTGGACGGTCAGGGATACTGTCATGCGGACCGGTGAGCAAGCGGTTCAGCGTCAACGTGCATGACATCACGGCGCCATCTGCGGTGCGGTTGCCGTGTTCGGTGTGATCAAGCACCAGTCGCCGGAAACCGGCACACGGTCGGTCCGCGGATAGGCGGGAATGGCGCTGGCTTGATGTTGATCAATAATCGGCTGCCAGCGGGCGCTAAGGTAAACGCTTGACCCAGAGGGCCACGCCACGGCGGGAGCTCCCCATGAAACGCCAGTGCAAGAGTGTCGGTCCCGGCATCGCCCGGAGGGGTTCGTGGTAGCGGCTCCGGGCACGGAGATGTCGCCCCAGACGGCGGCCGGGACGGGGCTGGCTGGGGTGCCGGGACCGCCGGCGGGGCGTGGCTGGCTGGGCCGGTGGTGGCGCTGGTGGCTGGTGCTGGCCGCGTTGTTGGTGGTCGTCGGTGGTTATGTGTATTTCCATCGCGGCGAGACCGCGGCGCCGCGCTATCAGACCGCCGAGGTCAGCCGCGGAGGGCTGGTGGTGCGGGTGACTGCCACCGGCAACCTGCAACCGACCAACCAGGTGGATGTCGGCAGCGAGCTGTCGGGCACGATGGAAGCGGTCTTTGTGGACGTCAACGACAAGGTGCACCGGGGCCAGATCCTGGCGCGGCTGGATCTGTCGCGCTTGCACGATCAGCTGGCCAATGCGCGTGGTGCGCTGGCGGCGTCCCTGGCGCAGGTGAATCTGGCCGCGGCCACGGTGAAGGAGACCCGGCTGCAGTACGACCGGCTCCGCAGCCTGTTCAAGTCCAGCGGCGGCCAGCACCCGGCCAAGGCCGACGTGGATGCCGCCGAGGCATCGCTGCAGCGCGCGCTGGCCTCCCACGCCAATGCGCGCGCGGCGGTGACCCAGGCGCAGGCCGCGTTGAGTTCGGCGCAGACCAATCTGGACAAGGCGTCCATTCGTTCGCCGATCGACGGGGTGGTGCTGACCCGCACGATCGAGCCCGGGCAGACGGTGGCCGCCTCGCTGCAGGCGCCGGTGCTGTTCTCGCTGGCCGAGGACCTGTCGAAAATGGAGTTGCAGGTGGACGTGGACGAAGCCGACGTGGGCGTGGTCCGCGACGGCCAGAGCGCCACCTTCACGGTGGACGCCTATCCGGCGCGCGAGTATCCGGCCCGGGTGCAGCGCGTCGGCTTCGGTTCGCAGACCAAGGACGGCGTGGTGTCGTATCTCACCGTGTTGACGGTCGACAACACGGACAAGAGCCTGCGTCCGGGCATGACGGCCACCGCCTCAATCGTGGTCAGCGACCAGCAGAACGTGCTGCTGGTGCCGAGCGCCGCCTTGCGCTTCACGCCAGCGGCCAGCGCGACGCCGGCCAGGACCTCCGGCAGCCTGGTCAGCCGTCTGATACCGCATCGGCCGCGTACCGCCGCGTCCCGGCCGACGACGGGGTCGACTGGCGCGCGCCGGGTCTGGGTTCTGCGCGACGGCCAGCCGGTCGCGGTGCCGGTCACCATCGGTGACAGCGACGGCAAGATGAGCGAGGTCACCGGTGGCGACCTGAAAGCCGGGATGAGGGTGATCACCGCCAGCCTGGGCGCCTCGCCGTGAACGGGGGGGCGGATGCGGGCCAGTCCGCGCCTCCGTTGATCGAGCTGGTTGGCGTGACCAAGACCTACGGCCAGGGCGCGGTGGCGCTGCAGGCGCTGCGCGGGGTGCATCTGGTGGTGCATGAGGGCGAGTTCGTCGCCATCATGGGCCCCAGCGGTTCGGGCAAGTCCACCGCGATGAACATCCTGGGCTGTCTCGATGTGCCGACCACCGGCAGCTACCGCTTTCGCGGCGTCGCGGTGGAAACTCTGTCGCGCAACCAGCGCGCGCTGTTGCGCCGCAACTACCTGGGTTTCGTGTTCCAGGGCTACAACCTGCTGGGGCGAACCTCGGCGCTGGAGAACGTGGAGTTGCCGCTGCTGTATCGCGGCGAGTCGCCGGCCGCGCGCCATGCCGCCGCCCACGAGGCGCTGGCCGCGGTGGGCCTGACCGGCTGGGAACATCATTCGCCGGCCGAGCTGTCCGGTGGCCAGCAGCAGCGCGCGGCGATCGCCCGCGCCATCGTGACCCATCCGGCGGTGCTGCTGGCCGACGAACCCACCGGCAACCTCGATACCCAGCGCGGCCGCGAAATCATGGATCTGATCGTCGCGCTCAACCGCGATCGCGGTATCACCGTGCTGATGGTGACCCACGAGCCCGACATGGCGGCCTACGCGCATCGCATCGTGCACTTCGTGGACGGCCGCGTGGAAAGCGACATCCGCCAGCCGGAGCCTGCGTAATGCTGTGGAATACGCTGCTGCTGGCGCTGCGCGAGATCCGCCGCAACCTGACGCGGTCGTTTCTCACCGTGCTGGGCATCCTGATCGGGGTAGCTGCGGTGATCACCATGGTCACCCTGGGCAACGGCGCCACCGCGGCGGTTTCCGCGCAGATATCCAGCCTCGGCAGCAACCTGTTGATGGTGCGGCCGGGGCAGCGGCTCGGCGCCAGCCGCGACACCGCCGGTGCGGCACCCTTCAAGCTCGCCGATGTGGTGGCCATCGAGAGCCAGGTGGGCCAGCTGAGCAGCGTGGCGCCGGTGGTGTCGCGCACGGTGACGGTGGTGCACCTGGCCAACAACTGGTCGACCAGCGTGGTCGGCAGCAGTAACGCGTATTTCAGCGCCGGCAGCTGGAAGTTCGCCGCCGGGCGCATGTTCACCGAGGCCGAGCAGCAGACCGGCAAGGCGGTCTGCGTGCTGGGCGAAACCACCCGCAGCAAGCTGTTCGGCAGCGAGAACCCGGTCGGCAGCGCGATCCGCATCAAGCGGTTTTCCTGCCAGGTGATCGGGTTGTTGGTGGCCAAGGGCCAGTCCTCGATGGGGCGCGATCAGGACGACGTGATCGTGATGCCGCTGCGCACGGTGCAGCGTCGGCTCAGCGGCAACCAGGACGTGGGCATGCTGCTGGTATCGGTGCGTGACGGCGCCTCGACCAGCCAGGCCAAGCAGCAGATTGAGGCGTTGATGCGCGAGCGACGTCGCATCGCGGCCAACGAAGAGGACGACTTCAACGTGCTCGACACCCGCGAGATTGCCGAGATGCTGTCCAGCACGACCCGCGTGCTGACCCTGTTGCTGGGCGCGGTGGCGGCGGTCAGCCTGCTGGTGGGCGGGGTCGGCATCATGAACATCATGCTGGTGTCGGTGACCGAGCGTACCCGCGAGATCGGCATCCGGCTGGCGGTGGGTGCGCTGGAGCGCGAGGTACTGCTGCAGTTTCTGATCGAGGCGGTGGTGCTGTCCTCGATCGGCGGTTTGCTGGGCGTGCTGGTGGCCACTGTCGGCTCGATCATGCTGGCCCAGCTGATGCAGGTGCCCTATGTCTTCAGCCTCTCCATCAACCTGTTGGCCTTCCTGTTCTCGGCGGCGATCGGCGTGGTGTTCGGCTACTTCCCGGCGCGCCGCGCGGCGCGGCTGGATCCGATCGAGGCGCTGCGCCACGAATGATCCGCCGGCAGGCGCGGCGGGCCACCGGCCGCGCCTGCGACGTTCGCGGTTTGCGGTGCAGGCGTGCATCGTCTGCCGCGCGACGGTGACTGCACGGATTCCGGTTCAGCGCGTCGCGTCCGCACTGCCAGTTGGCTGACTGCGAGCCGTCGGCTCGGTATTGTCGCCGGAGGGTTGGTCGGCGGCGGCCGGCTGCTGCGGCTCGGGCGCAGGGTGCAGCATGCGGGCGAGTTCGTCGCCGGACAGGGTCTCCCTGCTCAGCAATTCGGCCGCCGCCCGATCCAGCAGATCGCGTTCGCCAACGAGAATGCTGCGCGCGTGCACAAACGCCACGTCGATCAGTGCGCGCACGGACTTGTCGATCGCCGCGGCGGTGGACTCGCTGTAGCTTCGCGGCTGCCAGGTTTCGACCGTGTTGCCGAGCAGGGGCGCGGCATCGGGTTGGTAGCTGACCTGCCCGAGCTCGGGGACCATGCCGTAACGCAGCACCATGCTGCGTGCGATGTCGGTGGCGTGCGCCAGATCGTCGGCCGCGCCGGTGGACGTGTCGTCGAACACCAGCAATTCGGCCGCGCGCCCACCGAGCAGCACGGTCATCTTGTCGGCAAGTTCGGCGCGTGACATCAGGAAGCGGTCTTCGGTCGGTCGCTGGATCGTGTAGCCGAGCGCGGCGATGCCGCGTGGAATGATCGATACTTTCTGGATCGGGTCCGAGCCCGGCATCGCCAGCGCGACCAGCGCGTGGCCCATCTCGTGATAGGCGACCCAGCGGCGCTCGGTCACGGTCAGTACGCGGGTCCTTTTCTCCAGCCCGGCGATGATGCGCTCGATCGCTTCGGTGAAATCCTGCGGTTGCACGCTCGCGGCGCCACGTCGCGTGGCGAGCAACGCCGCCTCGTTGACCAGGTTGGCCAGATCGGCGCCGGTGAACCCGGTGGTCAGCGCCGCGACCTCGTCCAGCGAGACCTGCGGGTCCAGCGTCACCTTGCGTACGTGCACCTGAAGGATCGCCCGGCGGCCGATCTTGTCCGGACGATCTACCAGGATTTGGCGGTCGAAGCGACCGGCACGAAGCAGGGCAGGGTCGAGGATTTCCGGACGATTGGTCGCCGCCAGCAACACCACGCCGCTGCGCACGTCGAAACCGTCGAGTTCGCTGAGCAGCTGGTTCAGCGTCTGCTCCTTCTCGTCCTGCCCCCCGCCTGCCGGTGAAATGCCCCGCGCGCGGCCGAGCGCGTCGAGTTCGTCGATGAAGATGATGCACGGCGCGTGCTGCTGTGCCTGCTCGAACAGATCGCGCACGCGAGCGGCACCCACGCCGACAAACAGCTCGACGAATTCCGAACCGCTGATCGAGAAGAACGGCACATTCGCCTCCCCAGCCACCGCACGCGCCAGCAGCGTCTTGCCGGTGCCGGGCGGCCCGACCAGCAGGATGCCCTTCGGCACGTGCGCGCCGAGGCGGGCGTAGCCTTCCGGATCCTTCAGGAACGAGATGATTTCCTGCAATTCCTCCTT
>JAPHUU010000229.1 GCA_026193555.1 Rhodanobacter sp. | reverse complement strand
TACAACCGCTACGCCAACAAGGTCGAGCGCATTGCCTCGCGCTACGACGTGTTCCAGGAAGAGTTCTCCTCGGTGCTGCAGCGGCAGACCCAGACCGACGACGCGGCCTGAGCGGAGCAGCAGTCATGTCCACGCCCCGGCGCCAAAAGCGCTACAAGCTGAAATCCGAGATCAACGTCGTCCCCTACATTGACGTGATGCTGGTGCTGCTGATCATCTTCATGGTCACCACCCCGATGCTCAATTCCAGCGTCGACGTGCAGTTGCCGCAGGCCAACGCCAAGTCGTTGCAGCAGAAGAAGGATCCGGTACTGGTGTCGGTGCTGCAGGATGGCCAGCTCTACCTCACCCTCAGCGGAGCCAGGAAGGAACTGGTCGACGAGGACACGCTGAAGGTCAAGGTCGGCGCGTTCGTGCGCCAGAACCCCGAGGTCAGCGTGCTGGTCGGTGGCGACAAGCGCGGCACCTACGGCGGCGTGTTCAAGGTGCTGGCTGACCTGCAGCAGGCCGGCGTCGCCAAGGTGGGCCTGATGGGGCAGCCCAACGCGCCGGACAACCGGGGCAAGAGCACGTCCGATGGACGAAAGTAAGGCGACGCCGAAGGCGGTCGTTCTTTCCGCCATCCTGCATATCGGCATCGTGGGGTTCCTGTTCCTCGCGGTGCTGCCGTGTTCGAGCTACGAGAACTTCTTCAATGCGCTGCATCTGCCGGCGTGGATGAACCCGATCACCTGCTCGAAGCCACTGGAACTGCAGGGCCCGATCATCGAGGCGACCCTGATCGGCCCGACCGGCAGTCCGCCGCCGAAGGCGGTCAAGGCCAAGCCGGTGCCCGACAGCACGCCGCCGCCACCTACCGTGACGCCGCCGCCCACGCCGCCGCCGCCGATCCCGCCGCCGGTGAAAACCCTGCCCCCGCCGCCGGTGCATCCGGATGTGGTCGACCAGGAGCGGGTGGTCGCCGATGCCATGCAGAAAGCCGAGGATGCCAGGAAACTGCAGGAGGAGAAGGAACGCCAGCGCCAGTCCGAACTGGATGCGCAGGCGATCAAGAAGAAGGAAGAGCAGAAGAAGGCGCTCGATGCGATGTTCGCCAAGATGGACGCCGCCGCCGCCCAGACCAGGAAGGCCGAGAACAAGGCCAAGCAGGCCAGGCAGCAGATGGAGGACCTGAAGAACGTGCGGGATGACGGCCAGCCGGATCTGCCCAAGGCCGATCAGCGGCAGACCGGCAACAACAGTCCGAACAGCAGTCTGGCTGACGAATACACGGCGGCCATTCAGAATGCGGTCACACCGAACTGGTTGCGTCCGGATAACATGCCGAGTGTTCCGTGTCAGGTGCACATCGTGCAGTCGCCCGGTGGCGACGTGATGAGTGCCACGGTCGATTCCAGCTGCCCCTACGACGATGCCGGCCGGCGTTCGGTCGAAAATGCGGTGTTGCGTACCAAGACCTTGCCCTACAAGGGCTTCGAAAGCGTGTTCCAGCGCCACCTTACATTCACCTTCAGGCCGCAATGATCAAGCCCATGCGCAAAATCAGCTCAAGCTTCGCCGTCATCCTGCTGGCCTTGGCCGCCATGCTCACCGGCCCGGTCGCCGCCCAGTCGCTGAACGTCGACATTGTCGGTGGCGTCAAGACGGCCACGCCGATCGTGGTGGTGCCGTTCTCGCAGCAGGGCGGTGCTCCGCTGTCGACCGATGTTGCCGATGTGATCCGCAACGATTTCAACCGCTCCGGCAAGTTCCGTGCGCTGGCCAAGAGTGACATCGTCGAACAGCCGTCGCGTGGAGCGGACATCAAGTTCGCCACCTGGCGTCTGCTCAAGCAGGACTACATCACCGTCGGGCGCATCAGCGATGCCGGCAGCGGCATGCTGCGGATCGAGTACGAGCTGTGGGACGTCAACAAGCAGAGCAGCCTGCTGGCACAGGCCTATACCGTGCCTGCCGGTGACCTTCGCGGCGTGGCGCACCAGATCGCCGACCAGATCTATGAAAAGATCACCGGCGTGCGCGGTGCGTTCTGGACCAGGATGGCCTACATCACCGCGGTCGGCCTGGGCAACAACACGACCTATTCGCTGATCGTGGCCGATTCGGACGGCTACAACCCGCAGGTGGTTGCCCGCTCACGGGAGTCCCTGCTGACCCCGCGCTGGTCGCCGGACGGCAAGAAGATTGCCTACGTGTCGTTCGAGAGCGGCAACTCCAACATCTACATACAGGACATCACCACCGGCGCGCGGCAGCTGGTCGAATCCCATCCCCGCGGCATCAATGGCGCGCCGGCGTGGTCGCCCGATGGCACCAAGCTGGCCGTGGCGCTTTCCTACGTGGGTAACCTTGAAATTTTTGTGCTGGATCTGGCCACCCACCAGGAGACCCGGCTGACCCACAACCTGGCGATCGATACCGAGGCGGCATGGGCACCGGATGGCCAAAGCATCTACTTCACCTCCGACCGTTCCGGCCGGCCGCAGATCTACCAGATGCCTGCCACGGGCGGAACGCCTCAGCGGATAACGTTCCAGGGTCAGAATAACCTCGAGGCCAATGTCAGCTACGACGGCAAGCAGCTCGCCATGGTGCAGGGCAACGGGAACGTGTATCGTATTGCGATTATGGATCGCAGTCTCGGTGACCAAGTCCGGTTTCTTTCGCCCGGTCCGCTGGACGAATCCCCGAGCTTTGCCCCCAATGCCAGCATGTTGCTGTACGCCTCTACCGAGGGACGCCATGGCGTGCTGTATGCCGTGTCTGCTGATGGTCTGGTTCGCCAACGCCTGGTGCTTTCCGATGGCGATGTGCGCGAGCCCGCTTGGGGGCCGTACCGGCAACGTTGATTTTTCGATGCTTCTGCGCGCAAGTGCGGTAGCGTAGTGCCCAAGGATCGGGCCCGAACCGCACCTGTGGTGCATTTCGGTTTCCGGTGGTGCCGCTTCACCGCGTCACCACCAGTCAGGGCGATCATGCAGCGTCATGCATGGTCGCTCTTTCAGTTGTCAGAACAACAGCCGGCCAACCGGCGGCGCTGTCCCCGTTATCCCATCATTTCGTTTGTCGGAACCTAACCCGTAAGGAACGTCACCATGAACAAGACTGTACGCATCGCCCTGGTCGCCCTGCTCTGCATGGGTGCGGCTGCTTGCACCAAGAAAGAGGTCAAGCCGCAGCCAGTTGCTCCGCCGCCGGTCGTTGCCCCGGTTGCCCCCGTTTCCGATGGCAAGTACACCCCCGCCGACCTCGACACCGATGCCTGCCTGCGTCAGCGCGTGGTGTACTTCGATTTCGACAAGAGCGAGATCAAGCCGGAGTTCCAGGCCATCATGGCCTGCCACGCCAAGTACCTGCAGGACCGTCCGACTGCGCAGATCCGTCTCGAAGGCAATGCTGACGAGCGTGGCACGCGTGAGTACAACCTGGGTCTTGGCGAGCGTCGCGGCAACGCTGTTTCCAGCGCGCTGCAGGCGGACGGTGGTTCGGCCAGCCAGCTCAGCGTGGTCAGCTACGGCAAGGAAAAGCCGGTGTGCCGTGAGCACAACGAGGATTGCTGGAGCAAGAATCGTCGCGTGAACATCGTCTACACGGCGCAGTAATGTCAAAGCGACTGGCTAACAGCTTTACGGCCAGGATCAGCATGGCGGGCGCAATCGCGTCCGCCATGCTGTTCGCGTTCCCCGTGTTTGCGCAGGGCTCACGACTGAGTCTGGCCGATCGGGTCGCGCTGCTGGAGCAGCGAGCGCAGAACAAGGACCAGGGCGCCCTTGGCATGGTCAACCAGATGCAGCAGCTGCAGGCGCAGGTGCGCCAGCTGCAGGGCCAGATCGAGGAACTGCAGCATCATCTGCAGGAACTGGACGACAAGAACAAGGCGCAATACGCCGACATCGATTCTCGTCTGAGTCGCCTGGAAACCGGCACTGCCGGAGCTGCGGCTCCCGTCAGCCCGCAGGCCGGACCGGACAGCAACACCCCCAACAATCCGGCCGCGGCCTCAAGCACCGTTGCGGAGACGAACACCGCCGAACCAACGGCAGGCACCGCAAGCGCCGATCCTGCCGTTGTGCAGGCTGCCTATGACGTGGCCTTCAAGGCGCTGCGGTCAGGCGCGTACGCCCAGGCCTCTCGCGATTTCCGCGCGTTCATCCAGCAATACCCCGATCAGGCGCTGACGCCCAATGCGCTGTACTGGCTGGGCGAGTCGTACTACGGCACCACCAACTATGCGGTGGCGCTGACCTCCTTCCAGCAATTGCTCAGCCAGTTTCCGCAGAGCGAGAAAGTACCCGATGCGATGCTCAAGGTCGGTTACTGCCAGTACGAACTCAAGCAGATGGCCGAGGCCCAGGCGACATTGACCATGGTGACCACCAGGTATCCGGGCTCGCGTGCCGCCAACCTGGCCAGTGAACGGTTGCGCCAGATCCACCTGCAAGCGGCCAACTGAGGCAGCGGGGTGAGCGGCAATGATACTGACGTGGCAGTCCCCGCGTTGGCTCCGGCCCCGGTGTCGCGCTTGCGCATCACCGAAATCTTTCACTCGATCCAGGGTGAGGCTGACGCGATCGGCTGGCGCACCGTGTTCGTACGGCTCACCGGCTGCCCCCTGCGCTGCGTCTGGTGCGATACCGAGTATTCGTTCTACGGCGGTGACTGGCGCGAGATCGACGACATCCTGGCCGAGGTGGCCACCCACGGTGCGCGACATGTCTGCGTGACCGGCGGCGAGCCGTTGGCGCAGAAGCGCAGCCTGCTGCTGCTGCAGCGGCTGTGCGATGCCGGCTACCAGGTGTCGCTGGAAACTTCCGGTGCCCTCGATGTTTCTGCCGTCGATCCGCGGGTGCGCAAGGTGATGGATCTGAAGGCGCCGGATTCGGGCGAGAGCATGCGCAATCTGTGGTCGAACCTGGAGCATCTGCTGCCGCACGACCAGATCAAGGTCGTGATCGCCAGCCGCGGCGACTACGAATGGGCGTCCGCCATGCTTTCCGAACACGCGTTGGACGAGCGCTGCATGGTGCTGTTCTCGCCGGTGCATGGCGCGGTACAGCCACGCGAGTTGGCCGAGTGGATCATTGCCGACAAGTTGCCGGTGCGCTTTCAATTGCAGTTGCACAAGCTGCTGTGGAACGACGTCGCGGGGCACTGACCCACGCGCTTGCGTCCGTCCACGATTTCCTGCGCGCCGGCCTGTGCTGCCGGTGGCGTTTGCGACCGGATATCGGTCATCCTGAGTGGAAAGAGTCATGTCTCAATACACAAAGCGAAAGGCCGTCGTGCTGGTTTCCGGCGGGATGGATTCGGCCGTCACCATCGCCTTGGCCCGCGAGCAGGGTTACCAGGTGCACGCCCTCAGCGTGGCTTATGGTCAGCGTCACAGCTCGGAGCTGGCGGCATCCGATCGCGTGTCGCGCATGCTCGGAGCGGTCGAGCACAAGACGGTCAGCGTCGATCTTCGCAGCATAGGTGGCTCCGCACTGACCGCGGATATCGATGTGCCACTGGATAACGTCGACGGCAACGGGATGATCCCGGTGACCTATGTGCCAGCGCGCAACACCATCATGCTCTCGATGGCACTTGGCTGGGCCGAAGTACTTGGCGCCAGCGACATCTGGTGTGGCGTGAACGCGGTGGACTACTCCGGCTACCCGGACTGTCGGCCCGTCTTCATCGAGGCGTTCGAAGCGCTGGCGAATGTCGCCACCAAGGCGGGGGTGGAAGGCGCCGGCATCCGCATCCACGCGCCGCTGATGCACATGGGCAAGGCGGAAATTGCCCGCGAGGGCCAGCGACTCGGTGTGGATTTTTCGGCGACCGTCAGTTGCTATCAGGCTGATGACGAGGGCCGCGCCTGTGGCCACTGCGACGCATGCCGCCTGCGCGCTCAGGGTTTCCGCGAAGCGGGGTTGGATGACCCGACGCGTTACGTTTGAGCGAGTGGTTGCTTGTGCCGGTGGCACCCAGCCCGTAACATTGTCTGCTTGACTTCAACGCATGACGGGCCGTTAGCTCAGTTGGTAGAGCAGTAGACTTTTAATCTATTGGTCCCGGGTTCGAATCCCGGACGGCCCACCAATGGCATGAGGGACTGGCGCAAGCGCGAGTCCCTTTTTTCTGCGTATCTGCCGCGCATCTCATACCGTGCCCCTCCATGCTCGTGATACACGCGAACAGGCACCTCGGAGCGTGGGCGCGCCACCAAAGTGTCGAGCCCGGAGATCACTCGCGACCCGCTTACCGTGGTGGCTGTCCAGCAATCCACGCCGCGATCTCCGGCCATGCCTCGCGGAGGGTTCGGGCGCCCATGAACAGACCCACGTGGCCACCGGGCACGATGCGCTTGTGGATCTGCGCCTTGGGTGTGCCCATCAGGTGCTCTGCGGCGAAGACCTGTTGATGGGCCGTGATGTCGTCACTCTCGCCGGCCAGCAGGTACAGCGGACCGGTGATTGCCCTGAGGTCCAGCTTGCGCCCCAGCGCCACATATTCACCCCTGGCCAGCAGGTTGCGTTTGAACAGCTGATCGATCACCTGCACGTACCAGCGCCCGGGCAGATCCAGCGGGTTCTCGTACCAGCGTTCGAAGGCCTCGGTCTTGGATACCCATGCCGGGTCGTCGATGTGCTCGTACAGGTCGATGTGATCCTGCACGTAATGCTGTCCGGGGTGCATGTTCTTCCAGCCGGCCAGCATGTACTTGCCCAGCATCAAGCCGCCGCCGGAGTCCACCAGGTCCTCATAGAAACTGATCGGACTCTGCTTGACCATCTTTACCAGCGGCCCATTGCCGGCATGGGTATCTATCGGAGCGCCGGCCAGCACCAGGCTGGCTACCTTGTCGGGATAGCGTGCCGCCAGCATGGCCGACATCCAGCCACCCTGGCACAGCCCGACCAGATTCACCCGGCCACCGAGGTCGTCGACGCAGGCCAGCAGTTCGGCGAGGTACTGGTCGACTTCGAGGTCCTTCATGTCCGGCGTGGCCGAGTGCCAGTCGGTCAAGTACAGACGACCGACGCCGTTCGCACGCAGGGTCTGCATCAGACTCTGGCCTTCGTGGTAGTCGGCGATCATCGAGGTGTGGCCGGCGTAGGGTGCATCGACCAGGGTGGGAATGCCTGTCGCGCCCGGCGCCGAGTACTCGCACAGGTCGAGCGTGCGCAGCTTCAGGCGTACCTCATGCACGCTGGCGAGGCTCGGCTTGATGCCACCGTGCAGGCGCATTTCCTCGTTCAGGAACTTGACGTTGCGCGCCGCCAGCTCGAGCCCCTGTTCGGCCATGTCAGCGGCCAGATTGACGGGCCAGAAAAAGGGCACGTTGAGATTGGGTGCCGTATTCGGAGACTTGCTGCGCATGCTCATGTTCGAACGCTCGTCGTGTGAGGCGAAGGCGATGCAAGTCCGCTGGTGTCCGCTGCCCAATGGCATCGTGTCGTGGATCCTGCCAACGCAAAATCATTGATCAATTGATCAATTGTCTGCACCAGTCTCCATCAGCCGACCGGATAGCCAGCGTTGCACGTTGGCGGAGTGACGGGCAACCGCGCGGGCGACGGGTTGTTGTGGGCTGCCTCTGCACGTGGCTGGGTGCAGTGGGCTGGCAAGTACTGACGGATCACTCCTGGCGTTTGGCCAGCTGAGGAAATTCAATCTAGCGTTGCGATCAGCCGCCGTTATTGACTTGGCTCAATATCTTCGTCCGGCCCCGGAACTAGTCTTATCAACCCAAGGAAGGCTGCTGTCGACGGCACGCTCTGGGCGCATGCTCGCGAGCCCTGCGTAACGGGCAAGTGGCAGCGCAAGACTGATTGCCGAAATGAAATTTCACGCTGACTCAACAAGGCGACCAGTTCACCTGATGAGTGACTTGTCGTTCACTGCGGCGCACGCGGCGCCCGGAGGCCATCATGATTTCCCAGACCCAGCTGGACGAACTCAAGAAACTTCACAAGGACCACATCGCCAACACCTTCCTGTTCACCAACAAGGTGCTCGATCAGCGGCGGCGCATCAACGATGCCCAGGCCGAGGTGATTCACGGCCTGCTGCAGGATCTTGCCAAGAACGCGGCAATCGAGGGCGGGAAGGACCCGGCACTCATGGCGCAGAACGCCATGCGGCAGCTCAGCGAAAGTGTCGCCAAGGAGAGCGCGCGCTCAAGCGATTTCCTGAAGGAGACGGCGGCCGCCTATGCCGAAATCATGCGGCTGACCATGTCCTACAGCACCGATACCTTTGTCGGTCTGCAGACCGCTGGTCGCGATGCTGTGCGGACCAAGCCCTCGGCGTCGGCATCTGACAACCCGTGGGTGGATACCTTCATCAGCACATTCGAGAACGCGGCCAATCTGATGAACACGGGCTTGAAGCCGATGATGGGTGTGGTCGGGTCGCCCCGGCACGGCCACGCGCGCGGCCACGCGGCCGACGAACGGTCCGCTGGCGGCGCCAAGGCCGCCAGCAAGTGATGCTTGACCACGGCGCTGGCCCGCGCACGGACAGGCTGGCCATGTCAGGGCGTCAGCAGGAGGTCGCGCGATGAGCGTGTTCGCACGGGTGTTGGTGGCGGTTGACGGGAGTTCCTGCTCGGCGGCGGCGATGGCACGCGCGATGGCCATTGCCGACGACCAGCAGGCTGACATCCATTTCGTGCATGTGATCGAGCGCAGCCGGCTGCTGGTGCCGTTTGAGGAAGCGGAGCGCGCGCTCAAGGCCGCAGGCGAGATGCTGCTCGATCAGGCGGTCGATGCAGCGCACGAGCAGGGCCTGTTGGCGACCAGCGCCTTGCTGGTGACCGATGGCAAGCTGCCATCGGTTGCCGGACAGATCCTCAAGGAGGCCGACGTGTTCGATGCCGACCTGGTCATCTGCGGCACCCATGGCGTCGGAGGTTTCAAGGCCGCGCTGCTGGGCAGTGTTGCGAATGAACTCGCGTGCAAGAGCACGGTGTCACTGTTGCTGGAGCGCTCGGCGGAGGGCGCTGCGGCATGATGACAACCCCGGAGCAACACAATGGCCACTCCGAGCTTCGCTGTGGTTGGCGTACTGCGGCGACCCGGGGCGCGTACGGGATCGCTTGATCAGCAGTTCACACGGAGGATTGGCAATGAGCAAGCTGGCTTTGATCACCGGAGGCACGCGCGGCATTGGTGCGGCGATCGCCGAGCGCCTGAAAGGCGACGGCTACCGCGTGGCGGTGACCTACCACGGCAATGATGAGACCGCGCAAGCCTTCACTGGGGAACCCGGGATTCCCGCATACAAGTGGGATGTTGCCGACTTTGAGGCCTGCCAGGCCGGAGTGCGGCAGATCGAGGGCGAGGTCGACCAGCCGGTGGAGATCCTGATCAACAATGCGGGCGTGACCCGGGATGCCACCATGCACAAGATGACGCCCGAGCAGTGGCACACGGTACTGGAGGACGACCTCACCTCCTGTTTCAACATGAGCCATGCAGTGATCGATGGTCTGCGCGCACGAGGTTGGGGTCGCATCGTCAGCATTGCCTCGATCAACGGCCAGAAGGGCCAGTTCGGCCAGGTCAACTACGCCGCAGCCAAGGCGGGCATGATCGGCTTCACCAAGGCGCTCGCACTCGAGTCGGCAAGCAAGGGCATCACCGTCAACGCGGTTGCCCCCGGCTATACCGCGACCGATATGGTGGCCAAGGTCGACCCCAAGGTGCTCGAAGGGATCATCGCGCAGATTCCCGTCGGCCGACTCGCCCGTTGCGAGGAGGTCGCCCACGCGGTGGCATTCCTGCTGCATGAGGATTCGGGATTCATCACCGGCTCGACCCTGTCCGTCAATGGCGGCCAGTACTTGGTATAGACCACCGCAATGCGCGGCCGGATGTCGGCGTCACACCTGCTCGACCGGGGTGGCTCTATTCGCTTCCGCTTGACCGGTTGCGCGCGGTGCCCTTTGGGCTGGCGGCCGGCGTGCAGAGAGTGCCGTCGTCGGGTGTGCAGTAAATGCCATAAAGCGTGGCAATGATGCGTTGGGTTGGGCCGTGCTCCAGCTTGTACCAGATGGTCTGGGCTTCGCGGCGTGTCTGCACCATGCCTTCCTCGCGCAGCTTCGCCAGGTGCTGCGACAGGGCCGACTGGCTGAGGTCAGGCAGTTGCTCGTTGATCTGGCCGACTGACATTTCCCGGTCGACCAACAGGCACAGCACGCGCAGCCGCTGCGCGTTGCCGAGTGCCTTGAGCAGGCGTGAGGCGTCTTCCGCGCTGGCCTGCATGGCGATCAGATCGGGTATGACCGGTGGTGACATCGAGGCAACTCCCGGGCGTGATCCGCCCATCAAGCGTCAGTGCTGTTGACTTTAACACCGTCATCTAAATAAGATAGAGCTAATTTAGTAAGAATTTGTTTATGGCCGCGATTGACCACGGTCAACAACCCTCGCGGCGTAGCCGTACATC
>JAPHUU010000225.1 GCA_026193555.1 Rhodanobacter sp. | reverse complement strand
CCGATCGGACAGATCTGACCCCGCGCGTCGAGGATCCACACCGTGGTGTTGGCAATCGGTGTGCCGATCGAGATGCCCTGCTGCGGGTTCTCCACCCGCCAGCAGGTCGACCACACGGTGGTCTCGGTCGGGCCATACATGTTCCACAACTCGCCACAACGGGACATCAGCTCGGTGGCCAGATCCGGGGCCAGCGCCTCGCCGCCGCACAACGCGCGGAAGCCGGGCGTCCCCTGCCAGCCGAGCTGCAGCAGCATGCGCCACGTGGCGGGCGTGGCCTGCAGGCAGGTCGCCCCGCTGGTTTCCAGCAACTGGCGCAACATCGCGCCATCACGCACTTGCTCGTGGCTCGCCATCACCACCTCGGCGCCTGCCGCCAGCGGCAGCATCAGCTCCAGGAAGGCGATATCGAACGACAGCGTGGTCACCGCGACCAGGCGGTCGTGCGCATGCAGCCCAGGCTTCTCCTGCATCGCGGTGAGGAAGTTTGCCGTCGCGCGGTGTGGCACCCGAACGCCCTTCGGACGACCGGTGGAGCCGGAGGTATAGATCACGTAGGCCGGCGCGTCGGACGCGGCGGCAGCGGCATCCCGGCCGATGCGTGTGGCTGGCTGCGCCGCCAGCTCCGCGCCGAGCTGGTCGAGCGCCAGCACTGGACGTCCACGCAGGTCGAAGCGTGTCGCATGTGCCTGCTCGGTGAGCAGCGCGGCGAGGCCTGCGTCACTGACCATGAAGTCGAGCCGCTCCTGCGGAAACGCCGGATCGAGCGGCACGTAAGCGGCACCGGCCTTGAGGACACCCAGCAACGCCGCCAGCATGTCGAAACCACGCCCCAGTGCGATGCCGACCAGCGCGCCACCATGCACGCCGCGGGCGCGCAGCAGATGCGCGATGCGATTGGCCCGTTCCTCAAGCTGTATATAGCTCAGCGCCTCGGTACCGGCGCGTACCGCCACGCGATCGGGGGCGCGGTCGCACTGCGCCTCGAAGAATTCGTGCGCGCACCGATGGGCATCGAAGGGTGTCGGCGCAGGCTGCCACGCCCCCAGTTCGCGCCGGCCGGCCTCGTCGACAAGGGGCAATTCACCCAGAATGACAGAGGGCTGCGCGACCGCGGCTCGCAGCATGGTTTCGTAGGCACACAGCCAGCGCCGCACCGTGGCGGCGTCGAAAAGATCGCGGTTGTACTGACACTCCAGCCGCAACTCGCCGTGAGTCTGTACCGCGTTGATCGACAGCTCGAAGTTCTCGAAACTGCGAGGGTTGCTGGCGAACTCCAGCTGCAGCTCCGGAAAGGCGGTGTCCTCATGGTCCAGCGCCTGGTCGATGTTGAACATCACGCTGACCAGCGGCAGGCGTGATGGGTCGCGACCGATCCGCAACTTGCTGAGCAAGGTGCCGAAGGTGTAACGCTGATGTTCCAGCGCATCCAGCAAGGTGGCCTGGGCCTCGTCGATCGCCTGGACGGCCGGCTGCGTCATATCCGGCTCAAACAGCAGCGGCAAGGTGTTGACGCAGTGGCCGACCAGATGGTCGTGCCCATCGATCGACTGGCCCGCAGTCGGGATGCCGATCACCACCTGCGTCTGATTGGCCAGTCGCGCCAGCAGCGCGGCAAAACTTCCCAGCAGGGTGGCGAACAGGCTGACGCCGCGGCGTGCACCGGTCGCTCGAATCGCGGTGAGCAGATCCGCGGCGAACACCCAATCTTCACGCGCCGAGGCGAAGCCGCGCCGGGCGGGCCGGCTGCGGTCGGTGGGAAGGTCGAGGATCGGTATCTCCCCGGCGAAGCGCGACAGCCAGTAGCTTTCGTCCGCGGCGAAGGTGGCGCCCGCCGGGTGACGTGCCTGCTCCAGCGCGTAGTCGGCGAAGTCGTCAGCCGCTGGCAGCGGCTCGACCACGTCGCCCCGTTTCAATGCGTAGAGCGTGCCCAGCTCGCGCACCAGCACCCACCACGACCATCCATCGCAGACGGCGTGGTGCGCGGTGAGGATCAGCAAGTGATCGTCTTGCGTCAGGCGCAGCAACTCGGTGCGCAGCAGGCGATCGCTGCCCAGCGAAAACGGTGTCTCCACCGCTTGGCGCTGATGCTGGCGAACGGCCGTTTCGCGCTGCTGCGGACTCACCGACGACAGGTCATGCAGCTGCAGATCGACCTCGACGTGCTCCAGCACGCAAAGCGTTTCGCCATCCGGGCCGAAGTTCGCGCGCAACGCGCTGTGGCGGTCCAGCACTGCCTGCAGCGCTTTGCGCAAGGCCGTGCCGTCGAGACGCCCGGTCAGATGCAGCGTCACCGATTCGTTGTACGCCAGCGAGGCCTCCTCGCCGAGCTGATCAACCAGCCATATCTCGCGTTGCGGCTCGGTGGTTGGCACCACACGTGACAGCTCGCCACCCGCGAACGGGTCGTAATCGACCACACCCTGTGAATCCTTGACTGACTTGGCGACGACCATGATCAACCTACCTTGATGAACTTGCCCGATTGCTCCGGGATGGGCATGAACCAGGCCGGACGCCCGTCGGGCTCCCGGCCGAGGCGCGCGCCCGGGTGTGGTGGGTGACGTGAATCCATCACCGTGCGTGTGGTGGCCGTGCGACGCGGCAGGAATTCAGCCTCCTGCAGCTCGGCAACCGAGTCCTTGTACGCCTGGACGATCTGCTGAAAATCGGCCTCGCTGTGCGCCGTGGTGAGGAAGCATGGGAAGTTGTCGAGAATGTGCACGCCGCGGCTTCGCATCATCGCGAACAGCAGATCCTGCAGCGGATGATCCTCCAGGAACTGGGTCTTCCAGACCGAGGCGAAGTGCGTGATCGCGACCGGCGCACCGACCTCGTTGCAGTACGCATTGAGCTCGTCGACCATCTCCGCCGTGCGTGCATTGAGCCGCTCCTGTGGCGCGGCACCTTCCCGCTTGATGTGTTCCAGCACCGCCTTGGCGGCCGCCAGCGCCAGCGGGTGGCGCACGAACGTTCCGGCGAAGTAGGTGACGCCCACCGTCGGCACCGAGTCATCTCCGAACTGCCAGGCGCCACCGTCCAGCGCATCCATGTATTCACGTTTTCCGGCGATCACGCCGATGGGATACCCGCCGCCCACGACCTTGCCGTAGGTGGCGATGTCGGCCTTGATGCCGAACAGCGCCTGGGTGCCGCCGGGATGGGCTCGAAAGCCGGTAACGATCTCGTCGAAGATGCACAGGGCACCGGCTTCCGCGGTGATCTTTCGCACCTCCCGCAGAAACTCGACCGGCTGGAAGTCGCAACGCCGGCTCTGCACCGGCTCGATCAGCACGCCGGCCAGCTCGTGGGCGCGTTCGCGAATAATCTGCAGCGATTCGGGGGTTCCGTAGTCCAGCACCAGCACGTTTTCCGCCGTGTTGCGCATGATCCCCGGCGCCGCCGGCACGGCGCGCAGCTTCTTGGTGCCACGCACGATGACCTCATCGATGATGCCGTGATACGACCCGTTGAAAAGCACGACCGTGCTGCGGCCGGTGACCGTGCGGGCGATCCGCAAGGCACCCAGCACCGCCTCCGATCCCGTATTGCACAGCGCCGCGCGATCGTGCCCGGTAATCTCGCAGATCAGCCGCGCCACCTCGCCGGACAGCGGATGCTGCGGGCCGATCTCGTAACCGAGATCGAGCTGGCGACGGACCGCCTCGAGCACGAAATCCGGCTGCCAGCCGAACAGACTCATGCCGAAACCGTTGAGCGCGTCGACGTACTCGTTGCCGTCCAGATCCCACAGGTGGGCGCCCTTGGAGCGTTCGACCACCAACTGGTAGACGATTTCCTTGATCAGTGGGCGAAAGCCGTTGACCACCCGCGGATCGGCCATGTGCGAGCGCTCGGCCTGGGTGTACTCCTTCGACTTGCGCGTGCGCGCCACGTAGCGCTGGATGAAGCTGTCGAGCCGGCCGCGCTGACGGGCGGACAGCTCCAGCTGACCGGTATCGATGCGGGCGAGGGCACCGAATGCCTTCTTGACGTCATAGCGGGTATGCGCAAGTGCAGCCTCCTCGTCGGTCGGCACGTCGATGGCGGGAGCCGGCGGACGAGGTGTCGCGACCGGCACCGGGGTTACGCCCGCAACGGCTTGAGGCGGCGGCACTGCGGGCACTGCCGGCGCGGGCGCGCCACCGGCGAGCAAGGCCAGCTGCTGCGCCATCAGCTGCATCTGCTGCTCGATGACATTGCGCACGTAGTCAGTCCCGGCCGCAAGCGGAGGCATCGCCACCGGCGCCGCTGGATTCGTGAACGAAGGTGCCGCCACGGCTTGTGGCACGGCGGCTGGCGGCGCCGCGACGGGCGCCGCATCGGGCGGCATTTTCTCGTCCAGCAGGGCAGCCAGCCGATCAAGGCTCGCATAGTCCACCATCAGCTGGCGGAAGGTGACCTTGACCGGGAACACCTTGGACAGGTGCAGCGCGATCTGCGTCAGCATCAGGCTGTCGAGGCCCAACTCGATGAAATTGGCAGACCCGTCCACGTCCGTCAGCTCGATACCGGTCACATCCTCGAACACGGCCTTGAGTTGCGCGACCAAGCGCGCGTGGCGAGACTCCACGGGCATGGAAACGATCGACATGGTGGCTTCCTCGGCCGCGGGTGGCGCGGCGGCAATCGGTGTGGGATTCGTTTCGGCAAGGGCCCTTGCTGGCGAACTGGCTGCAGCAGCCTCCACCCAGCAACGCTTGCGCTCGAACGGATAGGTGGGCAAGCGCACGCGCTGCCGCCGCTCGCGATGATCAAACCGGGCCGGGTCAATGGCGACACCGCGGCACCAGAGCTGGCCGGCGGCGAGGCGAAATGCAGCCAGCTCCGACTGCGGTGTATCCGCCAGTGAGGCCAGGGCAGCGATGGCACCGTGCTGTGCACCCAGATGCTGCCGCGCCAACGTGCTCAGGCTGGCGCGTGGCCCGACCTCCAGCAGCACACGCGCCGGGGTATCGAGCACCTTGGCGAGCGCCGCCGAGAAACGTACGGGCCGGCGCAAGTGGCTCGTCCAGTAGTCGACGGAACCGGCGTGGGTGGCGTCCAGCCACTCGCCACTGGAAGTCGAGACCAGCGGCAGTTGCGGCATGCCGAAGGTGATCCTCTCCAGCTCGGCACGGAACGGCGCCAGTACCGGATCCATCATCGCCGAATGGAATGCGTGCGAGGTTCTGAGCGGCCGACAGGCAATGCCGTCGGCTTCGAGCTCGGCCTGGAAGCGTGCGATCGCCTGGCTGTCGCCTGATACGACGCAGGCGCTTGGCGCATTCTCGGCCGCGACCGACAGTTCCGCCGGAAGGCGCGACTGCACTTCGGCCAGCGCAAGTCGCACTGAGAGCATGCCGCCTTCCGGCTGCGCCTGCATCAGGGCGCCGCGCCGCGCCACCAGACGGATGGCGTCGCGCAGTTCGAACACCCCGGCCAGGGTGGCAGCCACGAACTCGCCGACGCTGTGGCCGATCATCGCCGCCGGCACGATGCCGCAGCTCATCCACAAGCGTGCCAGCGCGTATTCGATCGCGAAAGTGGCCGGCTGCATCACGGCCGTGGGCAACAAGGCGGTTGCGTCGTCGGAAAAGACCCGCTCGCGAAGGTCGAAATCGCATGTTTCGCCCAGCGCATCGGCGCAAGCATCGAACGCCGCACGGAACGCCGGTTCGTCGGCATACAGCTCCCGGCCCATCCCTGCGTACTGGGCCCCTTGACCAGGAAACAGGAACACCACGTCGCCGAGTCGAGCCGGTTGGCTTCGCGCAGCTGCCGCAGCGGTTTCCGCGGCGGCCAATCGCGCGCTTGCGCCGAGCGGGTCTTCGGCAACCACGGAAAGCCGATGTGGAAATGCCTTGCGCCCCACGGCCAGTGTCCAGGCCACGTCCGCCAGATTGAGCTCCGGCCGCGCACCGAGATGGTCGGCAAGGCGCGTCACGGCCTCTGCGAGGGCAGCACTCGAACGTGCCGAGAGCAGCAGCAACTGTGGCCCGCACGCCGGCCCCGACGGTGGCAACGCCGGGGCTTCCTCGAGCACCACATGGGCATTGGTGCCACCGACACCGAACGAGCTGACACCGGCGCGCAACGGGGCGGCCGCATCGCCCGGCCAGTCGCACAGCTGGTCATTGACGACGAACGGCGATCCGGAAAAGTCGATCGCGGGGTTGGGTGTCCTGAAGTGCAGCGTGGGCGGGATCCTGCGTTCGGCCAGTGCGAGCGCGGTCTTGATCAGCCCTGTGGCACCGGCAGCGATGACCAGATGACCGACATTGCTCTTGACCGAGCCGAGGCGGCAAAAGCCGATGTCGCCGGTGCCGTGGCGAAACGCCTTGATCAACCCCTCGAGCTCTATCGGATCGCCGATCGGAGTTGCGGTGCCGTGCGCCTCGACATAGGAAATGCTGCGTGCCTCGACCCCCGCATTCATATGGGCCATGGCTATCACGGCGGATTGCCCCTCGCTGCTGGGCGCCATGAAGCTTGCCTTGGTCCCGCCATCATTGTTGATGGCGCCCCCGCGGATCAGCGCGTATATCTGATCGCCATCGGCGCGTGCCTCGGCCAGCCGCTTCAGCAGGACCACGGCGGCACCGTCGCTGAAAACCGTGCCTCCGGCCTCGGCATCGAAGGCCCGCGTGTGACCATCCGGCGACAACATCGCACCGTCCTGGTACAGGTATCCGCTGCGCGGCGGGCAAGTGATCGAGGCACCGCCTGCGAGGGCCATGTCGCATTGCCCCGTGCGCAGGCTCTCCATCGCCTGGCAGATCGCCACCAGCGAGGTTGAGCATGCCGTGTGCACGCTGACCGCCGGACCGGTGAGATTGAGCTTGTGTGCCACCCGTGGCGTGATGAAGTCCTTCTCGTTCTGGAGCATCACCTGGAATGCGCCCAGCTTTTCCACCAGCTCCGGGTGCGCGCTGACATGATGCTGAAAATAGGTGGCGTTGTTCATGCCGCCGAATACGCCGACCGGCCCGCGTTGCGCATCGGGAACGTGGCCTGCGCGCTCCATGCATTCCCAACACAGCTCGAGGAACAATCGCTGCTGCGGGTCCATCAATTCGGCTTCTCGCGGACCGATGCCGAAGAATGCGGCGTCGAACAGCTCCACGCCATCAATCACGCCACGCGCTCGCACGTACGCCGGATCATCACGCAGTTCCAGCGGAATGCCGGGGTCGAGATCGACGGGCTCGAACCGGGTAATCGACTCACAACCGTCGCAAAGGTTTTGCCAGAAGCTCTCCACATCCGCCGCGCCGGGGAAGCGTCCGCTCATGGCGATGATCGCGATCGGTTCGGCGACACCACCCCGGTCAGCCTGCGGTCGATTGTGTCCCATGCGCGATGGCTCGATCACGCTGGCACTTTCGCCGCGACTGGCCCGCGCCAACGCCATCGGCGTGGGGTCGCGGAAAAACGCCAACACGCCCGGATCACCGCGTCCGCTGTGGCGCAGGTCCTGAAGCAGGCGCACAGCCAGCAGCGAGCTGCCGCCCAGTTCAAAGAAATTATCGCGACGGCCAACGCGGTCCAGCCCGAGAATCACGGCGAAGGCTTCACACAGATGTTGCTCGCGCGCGTCGGCGGGTGCCTCATATGCTTCGGCCAGCTCCGGCCGTTCACTGCCCGGCGCTGGCAACGCGCGCCGGTCAAGCTTGCCGTTGGCGGTAACCGGAAGCACATCCAGCAACACATAGACCGCCGGCAGCATGAAATCCGGCAGCGACGCTGCGAGGTGCGCCCGCAAACTCGACGGGCTGACGCCGGCATCGGCAGGGACGACGTAGGCAACCAGACGCTTGCCGATCGGCGGATCGTCGCGCAGAACGACCGCGCAGGCGCGCACTCCATGGTGACGCATCAGCGCGGCCTCGACCTCGCCGGTTTCGATCCGATAGCCGCGGATCTTTACCTGGCTGTCACTGCGGCCGACGAAGTCCAGCGTGCCATCGGGCAGCCAGCGCACCAGGTCACCAGTGCGGTACATGTGTCCTCCACGCGCACTGAACGGGTTCGTGACGAACCGTTCCGCGTTCAACTCGGGGTGGCCGAGGTAACCGCGCGCGACGCCCTCACCGCCGACGTAGAGCTCGCCCACCACACCGATCGGGACCAGTTGATGCCGCGCATTCAGTACATGGACCTGGGTGTCGGCAATCGGTCGCCCGATCGGTACCGAGCGCGCGTCGGCGGCCAGATCGCGCGGAATGCGATACGTGCAGGTGAAGGTCGTGCATTCCGTCGGCCCGTAGCCGTTGATGATCGCCGTGGCCGGCAAGGCCGCCAGCGCGCGGCGGACGTGGTCCACCGACAGCGCTTCACCACCGGTCAGCAGTTCGGTCAGACCCGCCAGCGTGGTCGGGTCCTCATCAATCACGGCATTGAACAGGGACGCCGTCAGCCATGCCGTGGTGACGCCGTGGCCGGCAATGGTCCTGGCAAGACCGGCAGCCGTGGGAACCGGCTCGTCGTGGATCACGACGCGCCCGCCGTTCAGCAGCGGCCCCCATATTTCCAGCGTTGACGCATCGAATCCCAGTGGTGCCGCATGCAGCATGCGCGTGTCCGTTCCCAGCGTGACGTAGTCGACGCCACGCACCAGACGGATGATCGAGCGATGACGGATTTCCACACCTTTCGGCGTGCCGGTGGAGCCCGATGTGTACATGACGTAGGCCAGCGCATCGCCATCGATGGCGACCTGCGACACCTCATCGACTGCTTCGTGCGAAGGGCCCGCCCCATCGTCCAGCACGAGGCGACGGATGGTCGCTGGAAGCGTCGGAAGTTCGGTGGCTGCAGCAAGCAATACGACCTTTGCGGAAGCATCGTCGAGTGCAAAGGTCAGGCGCTCCGGCGGGTGGGAGGGATCAAGCGGCAGGTAGGCCGCGCCGGCCTTCAACACACCGAGAAGGGCGGCGATGGTCCGGGCCGAACGATCCAGCAGCACACCAACGATCGCACCCGGCATGACACCAGCGTCACGAAGGCGGCGCGCCAAGACGTTGGCGCGTCGATCGAGTTCGGCGTAGGTCATGCTGCCTTCGGCATCGACGACCGCGATGGCATCGACATGCCCGGCCGCCACGGCGCTGAACAGGCTGGGCACGGTGTCGGCCCGGTGCCGCACCACGCTGGTGGCGTTCCAGGTCACCAGCAAGCGGTCGCGTTCGTCAGCCTCCAGCAGATCAATCGCTGTCAGTGGCTTGTCCCCCACGCTGAGCAACGCCTCCAGCGTACGCGACACACATTCGGCGAGAAGCTCCGCGGCAGCACGACCCATCGGCGCACGGAAACGGACTTCGATGGCATTGTCCGAACCGGCAAGGCGCCATGCGGAAGTGAACTGTGTATCGTCATCGGCAGGCCATTCCACATCGTCGAGAACGACCCATGCGGCTGGCTGCGGCGTCACCGTGATTTGCTGCAGCGCCTTGGAGCCCTTGCGTATCCAGGCATCACGCAACCCGCGCTTTGGCACATGGATGCCAGCTTGCCGGATGCCATCCAGGCCCCACGCGGAAGCCATCACCACATCGGCACCCGTCAGGCGGGATTCGACGAAAGCCAGCGCGGCGCAGAGCATGCCCTGCCGACTTGTGAGTTCGCCTGCCGCAACCTCATCGAGAGAGGCCGCCAACGCCGCGTTCAATACGTGGCCAAGGCGTTGCCACTCGGCGGTATCCGTACCCCTTGAGCGGGGCAACACGTCAACCAACGCCGCACTCTCGACGCTCAAAGATGGAGTCATTTCCACACTCACAGCCCCTGCGGCCGAGGCGGGCGGTGGCACCGCCACGACGTTTGTAGACTTCCCTTGGACGAACCTCGAGATATCTCGCGGACGCCCACCAAGACAATCGGGTCGGATCGCACTCAGGTCCCGCTACCTACCAGTCACATTCCATGCGCCACGGCTCTTGTGCTGCCAGGAACGCAGGCATCTGTGGGCTATAGACACATATCCCGTGTGTGCACCACGTCAACAAGGAAGCCGGCAAATGGTGCCGGGTGCGACAAGGCCTGGCGGCGGACTTTCTAGTTGCCGGAGTCTGCCGTCGACTGGAACGCGAACAGCCACAGGATCGCCCCCTGTGCGGGGCTGCCTTTCCATGTGACATGGTAGGTTCCCGCACGGCTGACTTGCCGGGAGGCCACCGCACACTGAACCCCGCTATCGGGCGGCAGATGCAGGAAGCGGTCGATGACGGTGAATCCATCGCCCGGCACGGCACTCATGTCATACACGAAACCATCGCCCCACCACACGGCAATCAGGGTCGCCGGGCCGGTGGTGGTGACGTTGCCGCTGGTCAGGCTGACGGTGGGACCGGGATCAGCCAGGGTGAGCCGGCGCAAAATACGCGCAACCTTGCCGGAAACCCTGTCGGCGACGCGTGGCGCCGGGTAGTTCTCGGCAACATCCTGCAACACGTCCGCATGCATGATCTCGATGAACGGAATGGTGATTTCCCCGGTGGCGTTGCCGTTCTTGGCAATGCTTACGGCATGGCCCCTGCCACCTCGCGCCGACAGTGACACATACGCCTTGACGTCGAATCGGCCCTCGTACCCGTCATAGACGACGCTATCGCCCTGCTGCGTCCAGGTATTGGAATAAGTATCTGTCGGGCTTGCCGCATTGCTCGCGAATCCGCCGCTCAGAACCAGCAACGAACTACCGTCGTGCTGCGTGGTGATCGGTGCCGTCACGGCGGGGCTGACGCCTCTTCCGTCGGCCTGCGCGAGCAGGGTATGCGCCCCCAGCACCGGCGCTTGCGGGTCTGGCTGCCCGTCGTTCATTCCCATACCTGCCGCGCCGCTGGCCACGCAAGCCAGGATGGAAGCAATGAAGAGATCACGAAGATGCATGGCGACACCTGCCTGTCGGCTCGCTGCTTTCATGGGTTGTTGACGATTGCACAGTGCCATTCGACCGGCTCGACTCGCAGCCGAATCGGGTCAGGCAACTCGTCGATAAACTGCTGATGGGGCGGGTCGCTCTGCACGTTCGGCAGTG
>JAPHUU010000003.1 GCA_026193555.1 Rhodanobacter sp. | reverse complement strand
GGTGGCCTGCTGCTGCTGCTGGTCTCGCGCATTCCGCCATCGGTCTTGCGCGCCTGGACACCCTGGCTGTACGCCACCAGCACCGCTTTGCTGGTGCTGGTGGTGGTGCTGGGCGAAGGGCGCGGCGCCGATCGCTGGCTCAACCTCGGGGTCATGCGCTTCCAGCCGTCCGAACTGTTGAAGCTGACGATACCGATGATGGTCGCCTGGTACCTGCACCCACGGCAGTTGCCGCCGAGCTGGAAAGACATCGCGATGGTGGGCATCCTGATCGTGATCCCGGCCGGCCTGATCGCCGAGCAACCGGATCTGGGCACCGCGGTGCTGGTCACCGCGGCCGGCGCGTTTGCGCTGTTCCTGTCGGGCATGGCGTGGTGGCGCATCGGCGCCTTGCTTGCGGCCGTCGGCGCCATGATTCCGGTCGGCTGGCATTTTGCGCACCAGTACCAGCGCGATCGCGTGCTGACCCTGCTCAACCCCGAATCCGACCCGCTCGGCAATGGCTGGCACATCATCCAGTCGCAGATTGCAGTGGGCTCCGGCGGAATCTTCGGCAAGGGCTGGCAGCACAGCACGCAGTCGCGGCTGGACTTCCTGCCCGAGCACACTACCGACTTCATCTTTGCGGTGTTTTCCGAGGAGTTCGGGCTGGTCGGCGTGATCGCGCTGATCACGCTGTACGCCTTCATCATCGGCCGCTGCCTGTGGATCGCGGTGGAGGCCCGCGAGACCTATTCGCGGCTGCTGGCGGGGGCGATCGGCATGAGTTTCTTTGTCTATGTGTTCGTCAACGGCGGCATGATCGCCGGCATGCTGCCGGTGGTCGGTGTGCCGTTGCCGCTGATCAGCTATGGCGGCACGTCGGCGGTCTCGCTGCTGGTCGGTTTCGGCGTGCTGATGTCGATTCACGCCCATCGCAAGATGCACGCATGAATCCCGCCAGCAATCGGGCCGACCGTTGCCCGGGCGCCCGCCGCAGTGCGTGTTAGGCTCTCGTCGACGTCGCCAAATCGCCAGTGAAGCCCTCGATGACCGCAACCCCTGCGCTGCGCCCGATCCGCTGGTTCTGCATGTTGAGCCTGCTGGTGACTGCCGCGCTGCCGCCAGTGCTGGCCGCGTCCGAACATCCAGGGCAGGCGGCGCTGGTCAGCGAAGTGGTGCGGGATACCGGCAAGGATCCACAGCAGCTGAATGCCTTGCTGGATGGCGCGCAGCGGCAGCAGGACATCCTCGATGCGATCAATCGGCCGGCCGAGGGCAAGCCGTGGAAGGACTACCGGCCGATCTTCCTCAACGACAAGCGAATCGGCGACGGCATTGCGTTCTATCGCCAGCATCGGGCGCTGCTGGAGCAGATCGGTCGAAAATACGGTGTGGCGCCGCAATACATCGTGGCGATCATCGGGGTGGAGACCAACTACGGTGCCAACACCGGCCGTTACAGGGTGCTCGACGCGCTGGTCACGCTGGGGCTGTATTACCCGCCACGCGCGACGTTTTTCCGTGAGCAGCTGAAGCAGCTGCTGGAACTTCCGGAAAATCATCTGGCCGGACCGCTCGACAGCCTGACCGGGTCCTATGCCGGCGCGCAGGGCTGGGGCCAGTTCATGCCCACCAGCATCCGCGACTTCGCCGTGGATGCCGATGGCGACGGCCGCATCGACCTCAAGGATTCGCTGCCGGACATCTTCGCCAGCGTGGCCAATTATTTCGTGAAGCACGGCTGGGTCAGCGGCGGTCCGGTGGCGGCGCGGGCGCAGCCGGACGCGGCGGCTACGCCCATCACGGTGAACGACGCCACCCCGCAATGGCCGCTGGAGCAGCTCGAGGCATGGGGCTATGCGCCGTTGCAGTCTCTGGATCCGGGGCAACCATGCAGCCTGCAGACCCTGGAAGGGCCGAACGGTCCCGAATACTGGTTTACCTTCCAGAACTTCTACGTGATCACCCGCTACAACCGCAGCCCGCTGTATGCGATGGCCGTCGATCAGCTGGCCAAGGCGATCATTGCCGGGGTGGATCAACCGGAAACGATGCGATGAAAGGGTGGGTCGCCCCCATCCTGTTGCCGGCGCTGTTGCTGCTGGCCGGTTGCGGCAGCCACCGCACGCGGCCGGTGCCGGGCGCCGGCGATGGGCGGAGCCATCCATCGCCATCGCCATCGTCATCGCCAAGCGTACCCGCCAGCGACCGCTTCCATGACGACCTCCGCAAGCCGCAGGGCAGTCGTTATCGCGACGGCACTGACAGTGTTCCGGGCGGCCCGCCGCCGGATATCAGTCGACTGGTCGAGCCGGTGCCGAAGGTGGAGCGGCGTTCGCTGTATGGCAACAAGTCGCCGTACACGGTGCTCGGGCGAACCTACCGTGTGCGGTCGTCGGCACGCGGTTATGACGAGCGCGGCATCGCCTCGTTCTATGGCAACAAGTTCAATGGCTACAAGACGTCCAGCCTCGAAACCTATGACATGTACGCCTTCAGCGCCGCCAGCAAGACGCTGCCGCTGCCCAGCTATGCGCAGGTCACCAATCTGCAGAACGGCAAGAGCGTCATCGTACGGGTCAATGATCGCGGGCCGTTCCACGACAACCGGGTCATTGACCTGTCCTACGCGGCCGCAGTAAAGATCGGCATCTGGCCCAAGGGCACTGGGCTGGTCGAAGTGCGCGGGATCGACCCTGCCGCCCCATCGTCGGAACTGCCGTCGCCTCCCGTGGTCAAAGCGAAACATCCGGGAATCTACCTGCAGATCGGCGCGTTTGCCGATGCCGCCAATGCGCAACGGGTGGCGCTGCGACTGCGGCAGGCCGAGCTTGCCCCGGTGCAGGTCATCGAGGCCATCGTCAACGGCCGCCGGGTCCAGCGGGTGCGGTTGGGGCCATTGGCGAACGTGGATCGCGCCGATCAGGTCAGCGCCCGGATCGAGCACATGGGCCTGCCTCGCCCCGAGGTCGCGGTAGACTAAGCAGGTTTGTTCACACACTTTTTCTTGCAGGCGCATCCGCCGCTGGCATTCAAGACTGGACTGAAGACCAAGATGACCCCATTCCGCCGTGCCCTGATCCCGTTCGCTCTCGTCACCCTGCTGCTCGGGGTGGCCGTCGCCCAGACGCCGCCGCGCCCTTCGGCCGTGCCGCGCCCGGTGGTGCCCGAGGCGCCGGTGCCGCCGCCGCCGGATGTGGATGCCCAGAGCTGGGTGCTGATGGATTACGCCACCGGCCAGATCATCGCCTCGAAGAACCCCGACGCGCGTCGGGCACCGGCATCGCTGACAAAGGTGATGACCGACTACGTGGTCTCCGCCGAGATTGCCAACGGCCGCATCCAGCTCACCGACCCGGTCACCATCAGCGAGCACGCCTGGCGTGGTGGCGGCGCCAGTACCGACGGCTCCACCAGCTTCCTCAAGCTCAACAGTCAGGTGCCGCTGCAGGACCTGTTGAAGGGCATGATCATCCAGTCCGGCAACGATGCCGCCATCGCGCTGGCCGAGCACACTGCAGGCTCCGAGGATGCCTTCGCGAATCTGATGAATGCCTATGCGAAGCAGTTGGGGATGACCAACACCCACTACTCCAATGCATCCGGTTATCCGGTGGACAACCACTACAGCACGGCACGCGACATCGCGATCCTGTCGCGCGCGCTGATTCATGACTTTCCGGCGGACTACGCGATCTCCGCGATCAAGGAGTTCGAATGGAACGGCATCAAGCAGCAAAATCGCAACGCGCTGCTGTGGCGCGACCCCTCTGTGGATGGCATCAAGACCGGGCATACCGCTGCGGCGGGCTTCTGCCTGGATGCCTCGGCCAAACGGGGCGATGAGCGGATGATCGCGATCGTGATGGGGGCCAGCAGCGACAAGGCGCGCGCCACCTCGGCGTTGGCGCTGCTGAACTACGGCTTCCGCTTCTACGAGACGCACAAGCTGTATGACGCCGGCAAGCCGCTGGCCACCCCGCGCCTGTGGAAGGGTGAGGCCAGCCAGCTTCCGATCGGCGTGGTCGAGAACGTGCTGGTCACCGTCAAGCGGGGCGATTACGACAAGCTGAAGGCCGCCATGGACATTCCGGCTATCCTGATCGCGCCGTTCAAGAAGGGTCAGCGGGTCGGTACGTTGCGTGTCACGCTGGACGGTCAGCCGGTGCAGACGGCGCCATTGATTGCACTGGGCGACGCGCCGCAGGGCGGCTTCTTCTCGCGCCTGTGGGACAGCATCCTGCTGTGGTTCCACAGCAACAGCGGCAGTACCAAACAGGCCGCGGGCAGCAAGTAATGCAGTCGATCGACTTCAGCAAGGCAAAGCAGGACGGCCAGGGTTTCCAGTTTCCCGGCGAGTTCGAGATCACCGCGGTGGGCAGTGCCAGCGCGAACCTGCCGACCCGGGTGCCGCAGCTGTTGGAGCAAGCCGGCCTGCACGTGCTGCATGAAAGCGTGCGGCACCGACATTCCGCCGCCGGCAATTTCGTCTCGGTCACGGTGAGCTTCCGTTGTGACAGCCGCCAGCAGTACGAGGCGGCGCACCACGCGTTGCGAGCGAGTCCGGATATC
>JAPHUU010000032.1 GCA_026193555.1 Rhodanobacter sp. | reverse complement strand
GGATACGCTGCTTGATCGGCGCCAGCCCCACCAGATCGCGATCGAGCTCGTCCAGCACCGCCTCGACCTGGCTCTGCGCCAGCACCTCGTTGACGGTGCGCGCGGAGGCCACCTCCGCTGCCGCGCCAGCGGCGGGCGGGGTCGCTGGCGTGCTGCCGGGAATGCTGTAGTTCGGCGCGCCCATCTCAGCCGGCTCCCGCCAGCTCGGCGCGCATCGCGTCGATCACCGCGCGATAGTCCGGCTGACCGAAGATCGCCGAGCCGGCCACGAAGCAGTCGGCGCCGGCATCCGCCGCGCGGCGGATGTTGTCCACCTTGACGCCGCCATCGACCTGGAGCCGGATGTCACGCCCCGTGGCGTCGATCAGCTTGCGTGCCTGTTCGATCTTGCGCAGCGCGCTGTCGATGAAGCTCTGCCCGCCGAAGCCGGGATTGACGCTCATGATCAGCACCAGATCGACCTTGTCGATCACCCATTCCAGAACATCCAGCGGCGTGGCCGGATTGAACACCAGGCCAGCCTGGCAGCCCTCGCCCCGGATCAGTTGCAGGGTGCGATCGACGTGTAGCGAAGCTTCGGGATGAAAACTGACGACGTTGGCGCCGACCTTGGCAAATGCGATCGCCAGCGCATCCACCGGCGCCACCATCAGGTGCACGTCAAGTGGCACTTCGCCGCCATCGGCACGCAAGCACCACGGCTTGATCGCCTGCGCCACCATCGGCCCCATCGTCAGGTTGGGTACGTAGTGGTTGTCCATGACGTCGAAATGGATCCAGTCGGCACCGGCAGCGATGACACTGCGCACCTCCTCGCCCAGGCGCGCGAAGTCGGCGGAAAGAATCGACGGAGCGATACGGTGCATGGCGCGACCTCGTGGATGGACCTGCTGCAGGACAAGCTCAGTAGCGCTTGCCTTCCGGGTTGTCGCTGGCGTAGCCGTGCACGGTGTAGCGGATGCTGCGGCCCTGCACTTCCTGCCGTACCAGACTGAAGCCGGGCTCACTCGGCGGTCGGTTGACGATGAAACTCATCGCGATGCTCTCGACGCCACGGGTGGAATCGAAGGCCATCAGGCGGATGTAGTGGGTGGGGAAAGTCTTGCGGCAGCTGTCCAGCTCCAGCATCACGCCAGCCGCATCCTGCAGGTCGAACATCGGCATGCCGAACATTTCCCAGTAGGTGTTGCGCGGATGCGGGTCATCGGTGTACTCGATGCTCCACGCATAACCCTTGGCAAGACCGTAGTCGATCTGCATGCGGATCTCGGCATCGCTCAGGTCGGGCAGGAAACTGAACTGGCCCTGGGTGATCTGGCCGGTGGGGTTGGTCATCATGCTGGCGTGCTCCTCTCAGGCCACGCTGGGCGTGGTGGCGAAATCACTGGTGTCGGTGCTGGCGTAGTTGAAGGAGACGTCCTTCCAGGTTTCCAGCGCCTGCTTGAGCGGGGTGCAGAACTGGGCCGCCTTCTGCAGGATCTCCGGACCTTCATTCTTGATGTCGCGGCCCTCGTTGCGCGCCTTGACGATCGTCTCCAGCGCCACGCGATTCGCCACGGCACCGGCCTGGATGCCGGCCGGATGACCGATCGTGCCGCCGCCGAACTGCAGGATCACGTCGTCGCCGAACAGGTCGATCAGCTGATGCATCTGGCCGGCGTGGATACCACCCGAGGCCACCGGCATCACCTTCTTCATGTCGGCCCAGTCCTGGTCGAAGAACAGGCCGCGTGGCAGATCCTGTTTGGTATAGCTGTCGCGACAGACGTTGTAGTAGCCCTGCACCGTCATCGGATCGCCTTCGAGTTTTCCGACCGCGGTGCCGGTGTGCAGATGGTCGACACCGGCCAGGCGCAGCCACTTGGCCATCACGCGGAAACTCACACCATGGTTCTTCTGCCGCGTATAGGTGCCATGGCCGGCGCGGTGCATGTGCACGATCATGTCGTTCTTGCGCGCCCAGTTGGACATGCTCTGGATCGCCGACCAGCCGATCACCAGATCGAGCATGATCACCACCGAGCCCAGTTCCTTGGCAAACTCGGCACGCTCGTAGATGTCCTCCATGGTCGCGCCGGTGACATTGAGATAGCTGCCCTTGACCTCGCCGGTGGCCGCGCTGGCCTTGTTGACCGCATCCATCACGTAGAGGAAGCGATCGCGCCAGTGCATGAAGGGTTGCGAGTTGATGTTCTCGTCGTCCTTCATGAAGTCCAGCCCGCCCTTTAGCCCCTCGTAGATCACGCGACCGTAGTTGCGAGCGGACAGACCCAGCTTGGGCTTGGTGGTGGCGCCGAGCAGCGGACGACCGAACTTGTCCAGCCGCTCGCGCTCGACCACCAGACCGGTGGGCGGTCCCTTGAACGTCTTGATCAGCGCCACCGGCATGCGGATGTCCTCGAGCCGGGCGGCCTTCAGCGGTTTGAAGCTGAACACGTTGCCGATCAGGCTGGCGGTGATGTTGGCAATCGAGCCCTCCTCGAACAGGATGATGTCGTACGCCACCCAGGCGAAGTACTGCCCCGGTATGCCTGGCACCGGTTCGACCCGGTAGGCCTTGGCGCGGTAGCTGTCGCAGGCGGTCAGGCGATCGGTCCAGACCACCGTCCAGGTCGCGGTGGAGGATTCACCCGCCACCGCTGCCGCCGCTTCGACCGGATCGACCCCTTCCTGCGGAGTGATCCGGAACAGGCAGATCGTGTCGGTCTCGACGGGCTGGTAGTCAGGCTGCCAGTAGCCCATCTGACGATATTTCAGGACACCGGCGGTATAACGCTTCTTGGTGTCCCCGGTGAGGTCGGTGACTTCGGTGCTGATGGCGCTGTCGGACGGATTCATGAGTCTCCTTGGAACCACGTGCTGTGCAATGGACGCGAACAGGGGACGACTCTAATTTGACCTTGAGTTAAGTAAAAGTCAGAATATGTTTCTCTTTGAATAAGGTTTTACTTAACCGTGCATATTACCTTCCGCCAGTTGCGGGTATTCGCCGAGGTGGCACGGCAGGGCAGCAGCCAGCGCGCCGCAGCGACGCTGCACATCACGCCACCAGCGGTATCGATGCAGATCAAGGAACTCGAGGCCCAGGTCGGACTTCCCCTTTTTGATCGCGAAGGCCGCCAGCTGACGCTCTCCACCGCAGGGGAATACTTCCTGGTGCACGCCAGGCGCATGCTGGCCGCGCTGAAGGATGCCGAGGACTTCATGACCAGCTTCCAGCGTTTGGATCGCGGGCAATTGACGATTGGCATAGTCAGCACCGCCAAATACTTCGTGCCGCAGTTGCTGGCGCGTTTCAAGAAGGAACACCCGGGCATCGATGTGCGCCTGCGTGTTGCCCTGAACCGCGAACAGCTGGTCAGCCTGATGAAGGATGGAGAAGTCGATCTCTCCGTGATGGGGCGTCCACCACGCGAGATTGCCACCCGTGCCGAGCCCTTTGCCGCGCATCCGCTGGTATTCGTCTGCCCGCCCGGGCATCCGCTGCTGAATTTCGGACACGTGCCGGTGGAGGCACTGGCGCCTTACCCATTGATCGTGCGTGAAAGGGGTTCAGGAACACGTGCGGCCATGGACACCTTCTTCGCCGAGCATCATTTCGAGCCGAACATCGGCATGGAGGTGTCCAGCAACGAAACCATCAAGCAGTCGGTGATTGCGGGGCTCGGCTTGAGCCTGCTATCCCTTCACACCATCGGCCTCGAGTTGAAAAACAACCTGCTGCAGGTGCTGGACATCGAGAACACGCCGCTGATGCGCAGCTGGTTCATCGTTCGCATGCAGTCAAGGCAACTGTCTCCGGCTGCCGAGGCATTCCGCTATTTCATGATCGAACACGGCGAGGCGTACCTGCTGACTCACGATGCACCTCTGCTGGGCCCGCACAGGACCTGATCGCCGCTCGAACCAATACGGTCACGCAGCGGCGACAATGCCGATCCGTCCGCTACACTATGCCGGTTTGCCCCACTGCCCGGAGCTACCATGAGCGAATCGTTTCCTTTCAGCCGCATCCTGCTCAAGCTCTCCGGTGAGGCATTGATGGGCGACGCCGACTACGGCATCGATCCGAAGATGATCGGCCGGCTGGCGGAGGAGATCATCGAGGTACAGCGCGCAGGCATCCAGATCGGCGTGGTGATCGGCGGCGGCAACATCTTTCGCGGCGCCGGCCTGGCCGCTGCGGGCATGGATCGTGTCACCGGCGACCACATGGGCATGCTGGCGACGGTGATGAATGCGCTGGCGATGCAGGACGCCATCGAGAAACGTGGCGGCTTCGCCCGGGTGATGAGCGCGATCCAGATCCACGACGTGGCCGAGGACTTCATCCGCCGCCGCGCCATCCGGCACATCGAGAAGGGTCGTATCGTGCTGTTCGCCGCCGGCATCGGCAACCCGTTCTTCACCACCGATTCGGCCGCCGCGCTGCGTGCGGTGGAAGTGGGCGCGGACCTGTTGCTGAAGGCGACCAAGGTCGATGGCATCTACACCGCGGACCCGACCAAGCACAGCGACGCGACACGTTACGATCGCCTGACCTATGACGAAGTGATCGAGCGCAAGCTGGCGGTGATGGACACCGCCGCGATAGCGCTGTGCCGCGACGACCGCATGCCGATGCGGATCTACGACATGACCGTACCCGGAAACCTGATGCGGATCATGCGCGGCGAGCCGATCGGCACCCTGGTCTGCGCCGACTGAGGCGGGTACCCGCTGCTATAATCGTCTGTCTTGCCAGACCTACCGGGAAACGCCGCATGCTCAACGACATCAAGAACGATGCCCAGACCCGCATGGGCAAGAGCATCGACTCACTCAAACATGACCTCACCCGGCTGCGCACCGGGCGCGCCAGTACCGCCCTGGTCGATAATATCAAGGTGCCTTATTACGGGGCCGACATGCCGCTGACCCAGGTCGCCTCGGTGGCGCTGGCCGATTCCCGCACGATCATCATCACGCCGTGGGAAAAGCCCATGGTGGCACCGATCGAAAAGGCACTGATGGCTTCGGATCTGGGTATCACGCCGACCACCGCCGGCACCGTG
>JAPHUU010000011.1 GCA_026193555.1 Rhodanobacter sp. | reverse complement strand
AGCAGGGGCTTGCACAGAGCAGATATCGTCCAACCACCCTCGCGGGCATCCAAATGCCGGCTTCGCCGGTGACCAGCCGCTTTGGAAGCGGGCTTGGCAGCAATGGGTCGGCCGCCGCCCTTCGCAACGTGTCGGAATGTCATTGAGGTCGCAAGGGTTGCCGTCGACTGAAAACAGACCTTGCGCTCTTTGTCAGATGCCACCGCCACAGAACATTCGAATGGTCAGATGGCTTTTGCCTCGACGGCCGAAAAGCGCAACCAGCGCCCCGCCAGCATCGGCAGTACCAGCAGGTTGAGCGCGGTCGAGGTGAGCAGCCCGCCGAGGATCACCGCCGCCATCGGCCCCTCGATCTCGTTGCCAGGCGCACCGGCGGTGAGCGCCAGTGGCGCCAGTCCGAGTGCGGTCACCAGGGCGGTCATCAGGATCGGCACCAGCCGTTCGGCGGCGCCGCGCCTTACCGTCTGCAGGTTCCACGGTTCGCCCTCGACCTCGACCAGATGGCGATAGTGCGATACCAGCATGATCGAGTTGCGCACGCTGATGCCGAACAAGGTGACAAAGCCGACCAGTCCGCCCAGCGAGAGGATGCCTCCGGTCAACAGCACCACCAGCACGCCGCCGACCAGGGCAAATGGCAGGTTCAGCAGCACCAGCGTTACCGTGCGCATTCGGCGCAGCGCCAGAAACAGCAGGATCACCACGCCGGCCGCTGCCAGCGCGCTGTGCATCAGCAACTGGCGGGTGGCGGCGGACTGCGCCGCGGCATCGCCACCGAACACCGGATACACCCCCGGCGGCCATGGCATGCCGTGCGCCAGCGCCTGCTGCGCCCGCGTGGTGAACGCACCGGCGTTCACGCCCTTGAGCTGGATCGTGATCGCCTGCACGCGCTGGCCACCGTCGTGCAGGATCATGTAGCGCCCCTGGCTCATCGACAGGTCGGCCAGTTCCGACAGTGGCCAGTGTCGGCCATCGGGGGCGGCGATCGGCAATTGCCCGACCGCCATCGGATCCCGGCGCATGGCCGGCGGCAGGATCACCTCGACATCGAATACCCGGTTGCCTTCGAGCACCTGGCCCACGCGCAGGCCGGCATAGGCCGCCTGCAGTGTCTGCAGCACCTCGGCGGGCGCGATGCCGTGCCCGGCCAGCACATCGTTGCGCAGGCGGATCGACAGTTGCGGCTCGCCCTGCGGTGCCTGCACCTGCACACTCCCCGCGCCCGGCAACTTCGACACGATCGCCACGGCCTGTTGCGCGGTGTGGTCGAGCTGGTCGAGGTTGTTGCCGTAGATCGACAACACCACCGGCGCGGTATAGCCGGACAGGGTCTCGTGGATGCGTTCGGTCAGAAAGGTGTTGACCGAAAAGTTGGCGCCGGTGAACGCGCCGAGATGTTGCTGGATCTGGTCGAGCACCTGCTGCTGGCCCGAGCCGGAAAGCGGTTTCAGGTCGACCTCGAATTCATTCGCGAACGCCGACGCGGGGTCGGCGATGCGGGCGGCCCGGCCGCTGCGTTGTGCCACCGAGCGCACATCGGGGATGCTCAGCAGCGACCGGGTGATATGCGCGCCCAGATCCTGCGACGCCTGCAGCGACGCGCCGGGGGCGAGCCGCATGTGCACGATGTAGTGGCCCTCGCGCAACTGCGGCAGGAACTGTCCCTGCAGAAACGGCAGAACCAGCAGCGAAGCCAGGCACAACACGGCCACCACCACCGGTACGGCGCGGGGATGGCCTTCCATGCGCGTGAGCACGCGCGTGTAGCGCTGTCTGAGCACACGCTGGATCCGCGGCTCGGGCGTATCCGCGGCACCACCCAGCAGCAGCAGGGTCAGTGCCGGCGTCAGCGTCAGTGCCACCACCAGCGAGGCCATGATCGCGGCGATATAGGCCACGCCCAGCGGCGCGAACAGGCTGCCGGCGACACCGGACAGGGTCAGCACCGGCACGAACACCAGCGCCACGATGAAGGTGGCATGGACCACCGCGCTGCGCACTTCCAGTGAGGCGGCCAGCACCACTCGCGCGGCCGGCAGCGGCGAGGCTTCGAGGCGATTCAGGCGCAGCCGGCGCACGATGTTCTCGACGTCGACGATGGCATCGTCGACCACTTCACCGATGGCGATCGCCAGCCCGCCGAGGGTCATCGTGTTGAGGCCCAGGCCGAAGCGTTCCAGTACCACCACCGCGCTCAGCAGCGACAGCGGAATCGCCACCGCCGAGATCAGCGCCGCCCGCGCATTGCGCAGGAACAGGAACAGCACCACGATCACCAGCGCCGCGCCGATCAGCAAGGCATTGCGCAGGTGGCCGACCGCGGCTCCGATGAAGTTGGCGGGCCGGAACAGGGCCGGATAGAGCTTCACCTGCTGTGCGGCGAGCGCTGGCTGCAGCGACTGCAGCTTCTGCTCCAGCGCCTTGGTCGTGCGCACGGTGTCGGCGCCGTACTGCTCGTCGATGACCAGCATCACACCGCGCTTGCCCATGATCGAGGCGGCGCCCGTGGCGGGTGCTGCACCGTTGGTGACCGTGGCGACATCGCCCAGTCGCAGTACCGCGCCGTCATGGCTGCGCAGTGCCACGGCAGCCAGCTCGGTCGGCGTGATCACTTCGCCTGTGGGAGCCAGCACGATGCGCTGGTTTTCATTCGAGACGAAGCCGGCGCCGGCCTGCCCGGTGGCGCGCCTGGCCGCCGCAATCACGTCCTGGAACGACAGGCCGTAGCGCGCCAGCGCCTGCGGTTGCGGCTGGATCTGCAACTGGCGCAGCGCACCGCCGAACACATTCACGTCGGACACGCCGGGCACGGCAAGCAATTGCGGCTTCAGTGTCCAGTCGGCCAGCGTGCGCAACTGCATCGGCGTCTGCGTGGGCGAGGTCACCCCGATCGTCAACACGATGCCGGCCGAGGATGACAGCGGCAGCAGGACCGGCGTGCTGGCAGCGGCGGGCAGCTCCGTAGCCGCGCGCTGCAGGCGCTCGCTGACGGTCTGGCGAACCCGGGAGAGATCGCTGCCAGCGCGGAAGGTCAGGGTGATCATCGACAGTCCCTGCAGCGACTTCGAACGCAGGTTCACCAGGTTCCTGGCACCCGCCAGCGAGTTCTCGATCGGCTGGGTGACAAGGGTCTCGACCTGTTCTGGCGAGAAGCCGGGAGCCTCGGCCTGCACGATCGCCTGCGGCGGAGCGAATTCCGGGAACACGTCCAGTCGCGCCCGGTCCAGCGCGAGTACCCCATAGGCGACGGCCAGCACGCCGAGTGCAATCGTCACACCGCGGAAGCGGATGACGGTGCGGACGATCGCACTCAACATGGAAAGGGATGTCCAGCCGGATTCGGGCGCCCGCTCGGGCAGGGCGCGGACCGGTTCTGGTGGCATGGCATGGACGGCAGAGATCGAGTGATCAGCTCAGTCGTCATCGTCGTCTCCGGCCGGCTTGGCGGCGCCCGGCGGCGGTTGCAGCTCTTGCGACAGCAGCAGTTCGCTGCCGCGAACCACCACCTTTTCCCCGGCATGGAAGCCGCTGGCCTCGAACCAGTCCTGGGCCAGACGCGTAGGCGCCAGTGGTCGACGCTGGAAATGTCCGGCGCTGGTTTCGACGTAGACCCACGGCTGGCCGGCGTACCAGATCACCGCGGCCGCTGGCACGCTCACGCCCTGCTGCGTGGCGCTGCCCAGCGGCACCGCGGCACGCAGTCGCTGGCCACTGCGCAGGCCCGAGGCCATCGCCCGATAGAAGAAGGTCGGCCCCTGCACGATGGCATCGGTGCGGGGTGACGGGCCGAGCAAGCTGGCAGTCACCGGCTGACCATCGGCGCTCCACACCTGGATCGCCGTCCCCGCTGGAGCGGGCGTGCCGTGCGACAGCACCACCTCGAGCAGGGCGGCGCGACCATCGGCGTATTCGCTCAGCGCCTGCGGTCCCTTGCCGGCCAGCTGCGCCAGTGCCGTGCCCCATTGCGGGCGCGCACCGATGCGCGCAGCGCTTTCCTCGGCGCGCGCAGTCGTGCGCCGGGCACGCGCCACAGCCGCGTCAGCGTCGGCGCTCTGCATATCACGCAGTGAGGCGTTCGCGCCTTGCCGGTAAAGCGCCCGCGACCGTATCGCCTGCGCACTGGCCGCCTTCGCGGAGGCATCGGCCGCCAGCACCCTGGCGTGCAGCGACTGCAACTGCGCTGCGAGGGTCAGCAGGGGTTGTGGATCCAGCACCGTGGCGACGGCCTGCGTGTTGGATGTCTGCGTAGCCGCCGTCAGCGGCGTCACCTCGATGCCGCTGGCGCTCACGCTGGCCGGTGTCAACACCACGCTACCGGTGATCGCTGCCAGCACCGGGGTGGACATCGCCCACGACAATCCGATGCATGCCACGGCCACGACGCCGCGGCGCCAGTCAGGAATGCTGTGCATGGGAAGCCTCGTGGTCAGGTGATGCGGGTGATGGGTTGCCCGGAATGCCGGTCAGCCGGGTGGCCGGCCAGAGCGGATGCTGCAGGACGTCCTCCAGCGCGCCGAGTGATTGCAGGGTGCT